>JBKJSV010000021.1:0-7366 GCA_046595755.1 Candidatus Doudnaibacteriota bacterium
GTGCAAGACCTAATGGGATGGGAAGAGTTAGAAGGAGGAGATCTCGGTAAAATCAAACTCTTCAAAAAGATGAGTCAGCCTCCCGGCAGCGATGGTGGTAAAAAAGGTGGCAAGTTTAAAAACTTTGTACACAAAGCATTACACGCTACCAACAGATTAAATCCGGCAACAGCATTAATCCGGTCAGGAGTTTTAATCAGCATGAAACTTAATCTCTTTAAAGTTGCTTCTCGTTTAAAGTTCGCTTACCTCACGGAGGATCAAGCAAGACAGAAGGAAGTTGACATGAGCAAGTTTGACCGATTAAAGAAAGTAAAAGAAAAGTTGGAGAAGATCTTTTATGATGCCGGAGGGAAACCCGAAAACCTGAAGAAAGCAATTCTTACAGGCAAAGGAAACAAGAATCGTGAAGTAAGCGGATTAGGTTACATCGTGGATGACATGAGTGGGTTTGATGAAAATACTCCGACAAGTGTATTGCTTGGAAACGAAATGTACAATGACGAAGGCTTAAACGGATTAGGTGAACTAGGTTCGGCAACAGCAAGTGCGGCTTCTATTACAGCAGCAACAGGTATCATCGGTGCCATTGCCGGATTACTAAAAGGGATCGGAAACATCTTTCCTAAGAAGAATAAAGAAGGGAAAGATTTTGAAAACCCAGACTCGCAGGCAGGAGATGGAACATCAGCGGAAGAGGTATCGGAAGGAGCAGCTAATGTGAAAATCACCAATAGCGATACCGGAGAATCATCAACCACAACAAGTAGTTCAGGAGGTGGTGGAGCCATGATGAGAACAACAAATACTTCTGACAGCGGTGGTGATTCAGGATCGGGTTCAGGCGGAGATAAGCCTGCCGGATTTTGGGAGAACAATAAAAAGTGGCTCAAGCCAACAGCAATTGGAGTAACAGGATTAGGCTTATTATTTCTTGGTTACAAAATGATGAAATCAAAACCTCCTGCCCAATCGGCTCAACTAACAGGAATGAAATCACGAAGGAAAAAGAAAGGAGGAAACAAAGGCAAGAAGAAAAAGCAAGCGGTAGCATACATGTAAAAAGTAAAATTGATTTAATAAAAATAGAAATGGCAAAAAATAAAAACAGTTATCAAAAAGCATCACTAAAAAAATCACTTAGTGGAACAGGCGATGCGAGTACCGGAGGAAAGATGAAGGATGCTGCAACTGAGTTGGGAAAAGACATTGTGATTGGTGTTATCGGAGGAGGAATTGCTGGAGCGGTGTTGGGAAGAATGTCTTTTGTTGTTGGAGCAACAGTAACCGGAGTTGGTCACTTCGCTAAAAGCAGAATTGCGTCAGCACTTGGATTAGGAATGATGGCTTCAGGAACATATCAGGCAATGTCCGGTATGAATGGAAAACCGACTTCAGGATTAGAAGGTGTAAAGGAGCGGTTACTTGCTTTGAAGGACGACATGAAGAAGCGAATTTTCCTTGACAAAGTTTTGAAAGCAAAAGTAAAGAAGGAAGATAAAACCGAAGAAGGAACAAGTGGACTTGGTCAGGTACAATACTTCGTCTATCCAAACTCCGAAGATTCAATGGGAACAATCGAAATGAATCAGTTGGATGCAATCCAAAAACAAATTCAGGACAGCGCAATGAAGTACAACCAAGTCAACGGAATTGAAGTTGATCTTTTAAGTGGCGAAGAAGAAATGGGAGAAGTAGTACCATCAGAAAAAATCTACTAAACAAAAAACAGAACATCCATCACACACAAGAATAAACAAAAGTTAAATTTTAAAAAACAAAAATTATGTTAGAACTATTAGACGGAACAGAAGAGTACAATAATGCAGGAGCATTGTTAGGATTAGATGGCGCAGAAGGCGAAGAATTATTGGGCGCACTTCGCAGAATGAATCCGATTGCACGTCAACGTGCAATCAATAAAATTGCAAGTCCCGGTGCAATGAGCAGAGGCTCTCGTGCAGAAATGGAGAAGCATTTCCGTGAGTTACCTGCTCACATCAAAGGCGCATTGGCAAAAGGAGATCTACGCTTGGCAGATACCATCGTGTATTCAATCAAACCTGTGAATTCCAAAACAATTAAGTTGTTTGAAACTCAGGATGTAAAAGAGGTTGGCTTGCGTAACATCAGCAATGCGAAACTGCCAAAGAACCAAGCGTTATTGGTAAGTGGAATTGTATTGCTGGCTTCCATCCCGGTTGACGGAACAGCGGATAAAGTAATGGGATCAAAATTCGTTCAACTGGAGGACTTCCCTGCAATCGCAAACGGTGAGTTCAGTTTAAAAGCAAACAAAAAAATCATCATCCCTGAAACAAGTGTAGCTGCTTTCAAAACATCGAACATGCACAGCGTTCCATTGGGCTATTACAAATTAGCGAACCCTCGCTTGATCCATGATGACATCTTGGTAGAGTTCACAGTTGAATTGGGTTCAATGGAAGGACTTGATCCTAAGACTCAATTGTATGTTGGTTTACACGGAACTATTACCACTCCTTAATCATTAACCAAATAAGTCGGGAGAGCAATCTCCCGGCTTTTAAAAAGCAATACCATGTTAAAAGCAACAAAGAAAAGATTTGATATAAAAATTACTCAGGCAAACTCTACTGTGAGCGACACCTTTGAATTGGAGAAGAACATTGTAAAAGTACATGGAGTGTTGGTTACATCGGATAAGGATGATCTATTGTATTACAGAGGAACTCAAAAGATCGAAATTAATAAGGAAGAGTTCTTTCCCGATAACTACGAGAGTAAGCTGTTGATGTCCGGAATAAATGTCGCACCAAAACAACGCTACTACGACTTGGGTGGTGCTTCTCCCGGTAATGGAAGAGTTCAAATCGTTTACAAGGATTTGGATGATGGCAGAACGGTGTTTGTTCCATACAGGGTGAGTTTGTATTTGGATTGTGAAATGGAGGACGAGTTATGATGAAGGAAGGAGTGATCATTACCAAAATAAGTATCAAAAGACAAGGTGAGCGAAAGCACTTTCAAATTAAGCTTCCTAAAGATACCAAGTTTATTATCGGTGTTGAATACGGAGGTAGATTGATAAGCAAGTCGGATAGGATTGCTTCTGATGCTGCCGATGCCGTGAAAGCAATTGAAAGTAAACCGAGAACGCTTTTTAAGCGAAACCAATTAATTGGAGAGTTGAAGCTGCAAAGTTGTGAAGAGGCGAATTGGTTTTATGCTACAGATGTATTTGGCGAAGATGCAAACTTGAATTGGGGTGATTTTTCTCAGGCAGGTTTTCCGGTAAATGATTTCACTCACGGCAATAAAAGGACAGAAGAGATTGTGAAGGTGGATGCCGAGTCAACAATTATTCAGGGATGGTACTTGGACGCTCTTGGTAAATCACAAAAAGCGGACATCAATTATGAAGTGACAATTTATGTATGGATTAATGTGGAGGAATAGAAAATGACAATAAACCTTGCCTTAGAATACATCCCAAGAAGGATGCAGGAATTAGGATACGAAGCAAATTACTTTATCCGATTCCGACACTTGGTGCTCCAGCCTAATGAAGAACAAACCATTGATGCATTCAATCAGTTTTACTACCTCGTTGAGGAAGCAGGAAACGTGAGAGTAGAAAGCGAAACCGGAATTTTTGATTTGAGCGAAAGCACCACCAATGAAATGCAATACGAACACCAAAGTAAAATACAGATCACTAATTACTTATCAGGTATCAATCACTTACGATTTATCCAAGTAATACCAAAGAACAAAATTAGAAACAATAAAAATAAAAAGTAATGCAACAAACAAATCCATACAATGATGTGAAGCTGTCACAATTTAAAATGTGGCTCCACGACATGGTTGACAAAGGTGACGGAAAGTTTATTGAGGTATATGTTGACGATGTAAAAGTTGTACCACGCACCAGTAAAATAGAGTCCCTTGACGATCACAAAGTGTATCTCGATGATACAACAGAAACAGTAAAAGTGTTTATCTACAACACCGAGAACTCAAACCGTTATACGCAGTTCACATTCGTTCTTGAAAAGAAAAAACCTGTTGAAGCTATTGTGCCGCTCATACAACAACCGGTACAGCCACAACAAGCTCAAGGTTTATCAGGAGTTGAATTGGAAAACAAAATAAACGAGCGATTGATGCAAGCCTTGACACAGGAAAGAGAACGGTGGCAAAATGAATTAATGAAACGAGACTTTGATGTCTGCAAAAAAGAGTTGTCAGATGCGGAAGACTACATCGAGGATTTAGAAAAGCAATTAAGCACATTCAAGAGCAAAAAGTTGCATTGGGGTGATGTCAATCTTGGCGATGTAGCTTCTGTAATTGTTGAAGGGATGGTAAAACGTAATCCGCATTGGGTTGCCAAATTACCGGGAGGAGATGCACTTGCCGGATTGATTGCTCAAGAGTCCACAGAAAACGGAACCGCAGAAGTAATTGAAAACGAAGTAGTACTTAAAAAGAAAACGCCTGGCGATGAAGGAATGTCCGAAGAGATGCAAGCGCAGCTTGGGTTCTTAAAGCAATTAGAGTCTCATTTCAATCAGGAGCAGCTTGATAAAATTATGCTCATCCTCCAATCCTTCGTTGAGGCACCAAAGAACATCGACACAGTATTTGAATTATTAGAAATCAAAAAATAAAATGAAAAAGTATAGTTATGAAATAACCGTTGAGGCAGCTACTGAAACAGAAGCCGACTCTAAAATGAAAGCGTTAACCACGATTGCAAAAAAGTTAAACACTAAGGAATTAGTGAAGCTTGCCGACATCGTGCAAAACGATCCAATCAAAACAGCATTAGCAAAAAAAGCCTTAGGAGTTTAAAATGAAAAAGAATACCACCGATAATGATTTATCCCTGAAGGAGAAACTTCTCTATTCCCTTATCGGAATTGGGATTGTGGGAGGTGGTGTTTTCTTTGGGAGAAAACTTGTTTTAAAAGGAGTTGCTAATCGTGAAGAGAAAAAATCTTTTGAAGATGGGACACCTGCCACCCTCGCCAAGCAAATAAAAATGTCATTCGACAATGATGGTTGGTGGGGAACAGATACCGAAAAATTAAGAAGCACGATGCGTGAGATCCCAAGTAAACAGGTTTTCATTCAAGTTCAGGAGTCCTATAAAAAGCTCTACAATTCAAACATGATTACCGACATGAGTGATGAGCTGCAAACTACCGAGTACAACGAGATGCTTCAAATCATTGCACAGAAGCCGGATAAAACGGGCGGTAAGCCTGAAAGTCCAATTTTAGTGTATGACGGATGGGCAAAACGTTTAAAGGCAGCCTTTGATAAAGAATATGGGTTTATACCGGGGACGGATGAGCCAGCAATCAAAGCTGTCTTTAATGAAATGCCCACACAAAAAGCATTTGTTATGACCGGAATAGTTTACAAAAAACTTTATACAACCAACATGATGACGGATTTAAAAAGTGAGTTGGAGATGTGGGAATACAACGATTACATGAAAATAATACTATCAAAACCGAAGGGATAATGGAAAGCAAAACACAAAATAAAAGAAAGATCATCCTGATAGGATTGGGAGTTTTAGGAACGGGTGTCGCTGGATTCTTAGGATGGAACTATTGGAAAAAGAAGAAAGCGAATCAGGAAGAAGACACAAGTTCCATTACAGAATCATCAAGCATGAGTAATGCACCTGCGAAGAATGACAACTTTCCTTTGAAAAGAGGAAGCAAGGGAAACCGGGTAACACAATTGCAAAATGCCTTGGTAAAAAAATATGGCGCAAGCATACTGCCAAAATACGGAGTGGATGGAATGTTCGGTCAAGAAGTGGAAGCAGCTTTAGTGAGGGCTAAGATGCAAACATCAGTTAACGAAACAACCTACAACGCATTTGTGGGAGCAAGCGGATTTGCCGGAATAATAAAACAGGGAGAGCAGATCGTTACGGTCATGGAAACTGAGATCTACAAGTCCAAAGACAATTTCAAAGTGAAAGTGCCAAAGAACATTGTGCTTGGAGAGAAAGAGTTTACGCATCAAGGGTGGATCTACTTTATTCCTAAAAACAGTACGGAACTATTCAGGGTAAATAAAGAAGAAGTAAAATCCTTTAAAGAATTTAAAAAATGAAAAATCTTAGAAACATTAAATACATCGTGGTTCACTGCACAGCAACGCCACAAACAACTACACTTGAATCCATCAAACGCTATTGGAAAGAACAGCGTGGTTGGGGAGACACTCCCGGCTACCATTACTTAATCCAACGACATGGAAACATTGTGCAGCTTTTGGATGAAGGCAAAAATAGCAATGGTGTGTATGCGCACAATTCTACCTGTATAAACTTGGCTTACATCGGTGGCATTGATAAAGAGGGTAAACCGCATGAAAACTTAAGCGATGCACAGGAACACGCCATGTTCGATTTGATTGTTTCCCTTACTGAGAAGTATCCTCAAGCAGTCGTGTTGGGACATCGGGATTTTGCAGGTGTGAAGAAAGCCTGTCCGAGTTTCGATGTAAAGAAGTGGCTAAGTGAGTATGAACCCGATTTAGGAAACGCTGCATAATGTTACTATCAAAGATCAAAGGGATTTTACGAAGTAAAGGATTTGAACTCTACACAAAACCGAATCAACTAAACATAGTCGGGATAAGGTCACCAAGTACCATCCCCAACCGATTTGATGATGAGATTCATGTCTTTTATAAAGTAGCCCCATTAAAGTGGCATTACCATGTCTACAAGGTAACAACTGATCCGGGGACATTTTGGTTGCGCAACCCAATGCAAGCTCAGGGAACAGCAATCTTAGCTCAAGGACAATACAAAGGCGCATACAGGATCGGATTGCATCAGGGGAAGTACAAGGCATTGGTTCAAGCAAAACCATTAACTGTAATAAGAGATTACGACAGAGATGCAAAACTTGATTTTAGAAATGGTACAAAGAGCAAAGGGATGTTTGGGATTAATATTCACCGGGCAAGTTTGAACGGGATCACTAAGCAAGTAGATAAATACTCAGCCGGATGCCAAGTGTTTTCAAACATCAATGAGTTCAAGGAATTCTTGAGTTTGTGCGAGCAGCACATGGGCTTATACGGTAACAGTTTTACTTATACGCTGATTGATTTCAGGTCGGTAAAAAGACAAACCATTAAACGTTGGGCAATCGGGTCGGTAACTGTAGCATTGGGTTTAACTGCCTTGTGGGGAATTCTAAAACGGAAAAAGAAAAAAGTAAAATGAAAAATCAATTTATAACAGCGGTAGCACAACTGCTAAAAGACAAAAACGGAAATCACAGTCTGCGAGAAGTAGCCACAGCCATCTTCGTGTTGGTGCTGCTTGTGAGTTGGATCGCAG
>JBKJSV010000024.1:0-2911 GCA_046595755.1 Candidatus Doudnaibacteriota bacterium
ATGAGGAGCAGTTTAATAGAACTCTTCTAAAAACCGCAACCAACATCTTATTTTTTGTCATCCCTATTTCCGTGCTTTTAATTCTGTTGCGAGCGCAAATTATTCGTTTAATTTTAGGAACTGGAAATTTTGATTGGGAAGCAACCAGGCTAACCGCAAACGCTTTAGGAATATTTGCGATCAGTGTTTTTGCTCAAAGTGTCGGGCCGCTTTTTTCGAAAGCATTTTATGCCCGTCACAACACCATTACCCCTGTTCTTATTGGCTTGGTGACGCTTGTCTTTAATGCAATTGCCTCCTTTTTCTTAGCCCGATCTTTCGGAGCATTAGGGTTGGTACTTGGTTTTAGCTTATCGACCATCTTTAATGCTGGTTTACTGTTTGTGTTCCTGCGTCCTCGATTGCATGGTTTTGACGATAACGCTTTGTTTGCGTCAGTTGGAAAAATTGTTATGGCCACAACATTGTTAGGTCTGACGGCTTACTTGGCCTTAAATGTTTTCAGCAATTTTTTCAAACTAGACACGACCATTAATGTATTTCTGCAAGCCACTCTTGCCAGTGGCTTAGCAGTAGCGGTGTATGCAATAACAACTTTAAGCTTGGGATTAGAAGAAGCTCGGACCGCTCTGACTATTGTAAAACGAAAACTTTTCAGCTAGAATTAGGCATCCATGAAAAACATTCGAAATTTTTGTATCATCGCCCATATTGATCACGGCAAATCTACTTTGGCGGATCGTCTTCTGCAAGTGACTAACACCGTCTCGAAACGTGAAATGAAAGATCAATTGCTTGATCAAATGGATTTGGAGCGAGAACGCGGAATAACCATAAAGCTTCAACCGGTTCGAATGAACTATTCTCTGGACGGGCAGGAATATATTCTAAATCTAATCGACACTCCGGGTCACGTTGATTTTACTTACGAAGTCTCACGTTCTTTGGCATGTTGCGAAGGCGCCATTCTAGTGGTGGACTCCACCCAAGGAATAGAGGCTCAGACCTTAGCTAACGTTCACTTAGCACAGGAGCATAATTTAAAAATTATTCCTGTTGTTAATAAAATTGATTTACCAAATTCCGACCGAGAAAAAACAACCGAGGAGATAATAAATATTTTCGGTTTCGCAAGAGAAGAAATTTTATACGCATCGGGAAAAACCGGAGAAGGTGTTGATGATATATTGCGCGCGGTGGTTAAGTGGGTACCTGAGCCTCAGGGTAACCAAGCAGCCCCATTCCGCGGACTTATTTTTGATTCGGTTTATGACACTCATCGAGGAGTTATTTCATTTATTCGAGTTTTCGACGGCGAGATTTCTAAGAACCAAAGTATTAGGATGATCGGTACGAACACCGAAGCCCAAGCTTTAGAAGTTGGTTTTTTTCGTCCAAAATTTGAATCGCAGCAAAAAATCATGACCGGGGAAGTAGGTTACATTGTTACTGGTTTGAGAGATGTTAGTAAGGCACGTGTTGGCGATACTATAACTTTAAAAGAGTATAAGGAAGTAATTGAGCAATTACCTGGCTACAAACAAGTGAAGCCAATGGTATTTGCTACTATTTTCCCGACTTCTGCTGAAGACTACCCGGATTTAAGAGAGGCGATGGACAAGCTAAAGCTTAGTGACGCTGCATTGCAATTTGAACCGGAAAATATTCCTTCAATTGGATTTGGTTTTAGGACTGGATTTTTGGGCTTGCTACATATGGATATTGTTCAAGAACGTTTATCCCGTGAGTACGACTTAGATTTAGTGTTAACAGCCCCAAGTGTAGCTTATAGAATACTTTTAAATAGTGGAGAAAATGTTCTTATTCATACTCCAGCAGAATGGCCGGATCCTTCTATAATTCAAAACGTCTCTGAGCCATGGATGACTGTTGAAATTCTAACTCCTCAAGAGTACATTGGTCCTATTATGGAGATTGTTACCCAACGCCGTGGTTTGAGTGTTGATATAAATTACGTAAGACAAGACAGGGTCTTGATGAAGTTTGAGATGCCCTTGGCGAATATCATCATCGATTTTTATGATAAGTTGAAAAGTGTTTCGTCTGGGTACGCCTCGTTAAATTACGATTTCTTAGATGAACGAGTCGGGGATTTGCAGAAAGTAGATATAATAGTTTCAGGAGAAAAAGTTGAGGCCTTGGCGACTATTGTTCACCGTAGCGTTGCAGAAACTGAAGGTAGGGAATTAGTCTCTCGTTTGAAAGAGCTCATCCCCAAACAACAATTTGAAATCCCTTTGCAGGCAGCGATTGGCGGAAAGGTTGTTGCTCGTGAGACGATAAAAGCTTTTCGAAAAGATGTCACCGGCGGTTTGTACGGCGGCGACGTTACTAGAAAAATGAAAGTTTTGAATAAGCAAAAAAAAGGGAAAAAGCGTATGAAAAAGATTGGTAAAGTTGATATCCCACAGGAAGCTTTTCTTGCGGTCTTGAAGAAATAGAGGCCAATAAATGAAACCAGCCGCTCATCCCAAGGTAAATTGGGCGAGCGGCTGTTGTTTTGCTTTCTTTTCCTCCGTTTATTTCTTGTCCGCCGGCCCTACTCTTCCTTTTTCGGTTCCGGCAAATGACCCATGCTGCGGTGCCAGGCCAGTTCCTCTTCGACGAACAAGACGACTCCCACGTCGTCGCCGATGTTGAACACCTCTGTGACGGTGCGGTGATCGCGCCAGGAGACTGCTTGGACACTGTTCGGGGCGTCCGGGTCGATGCTCAGCTCAATCAGCGGCGTCTCGCTGTCTTCAGCTGTAATCTGGAAACCGGGCCGAGCGATCAAGTAATCCGAGGATGGAAACTCATCACTTGCTCGGATCTGATGCAAGAGCTTTGCTAGGGTCTCCTGTTCGCGGCGAAACTCCTGTTCCTTTCCTTTCCTGGTCATAAACACTCC
>JBKJSV010000084.1:0-22234 GCA_046595755.1 Candidatus Doudnaibacteriota bacterium
GTTAAGGAACTCAAGGAACTTAGTGAGAAGTACTTCGTAAGACTAATTACGATTGAGAGTATCAATAACGATTCCGACATTAAAAAGCTCTTCTAAGGAAGAGCTTTTTTTCGCTTGACCTGATCCCCGGCTAAGGATAGTATAAGGAAGTCAGACAAATCAATATTGGGAAGCCGGTGAGAATCCGGCGCTGTGCCGCAACTGTGATCCTTTCGCCCTTTGGCGAAATGGAAAGTCAGATACCAATTCGTGTGATTCCCGAGCAGGAAGAACGATGCTAAAACATCAGCCCTCCTACTCCTAAAAGTAGGTTTTATTTTTTTACTAAATTTATGGCATCAGGCAATTTTCTACAAACTTTGAACGGTGGTTACGCTGAAGGAACCGAACAAAAAAAGTTCGACTGTGATGGTTGTGCATTTGCAGGAAGCTGCGATGGCTCTACTGAAAGACACCTCGAAAATACCAATCAAGAAATCACTCCTGACGTACAGGATTTTCTGGATCGCAAAACAACACTTGCTGAGGAAGGTTTGGATCCTGATCCGGAAGTGGTCCCCTCTCCAGTTGCAGAAACAGATACGATCGAAAATCCTGGCGATGAAATTTCTTCTCAGGAAAGTCCCGGCAACTCTTTTGAAGACGATGATCAAATCAATCCGGCCGACAATGACATTCCTCAGGAGTCCTTAAGAAAATTAGGAATAGTCCCCCTCCAAGATTTATCGCCGACTGAAAGCGAAACGTTACAAACTAGAAAATCAGAAGAAATAGATTCAAGAGCAGCAGATCATAGTTTCCTTCGCGGAATAGACGGACAGTTTGTAAAAATTAACGGCGTTTCTGACATTCTGGCTTTTGGTGAAATTGGAGTTCTAGAAGGATGGGATGAAACTCAAGTTAAAGATGGCGGCATTACCAAAGAGCAATTTGAAAAAATAGTTTCAGATTTGGAGACCCAAGGTTATTCAATAAATGAGATATTTGATGCGCAAGGAACGTATACCGGTTATTTCCTTTGGGAACGAACAGCTATAGATGGGGTTACTTCGGCTTTCTACGAGGTTCGACAGCAGGAACAGCTAGAAATACCTATTATCGAATCCAACGACGACGAAGACCTAGACCAAGAAGACGACAACCATGATAAAAACACGCTGGACGGTTCAAGATTGGAGGATTACGCATCTTCAAACTCTTCTCCCATAATAAAAACACCTCTCCAATTATTTAATACTGCGAACACTCATTCCAAGACAGAAAACGGTATCAGTTTACAAACTAACAGTGACGTTATCCGTAGCGCCCCCGATAACGTTCAAAAAGAAACCTCTCAGGTTCTTTCCTCGCCAGCCCAAGCTATGCCGGCCTTGCATACTGCCACCCAAGCTCTTCCGACCCCGTTAAGAGCCATTTTTGAGCAAAGCTTTTTATCAGAATCTCAACCTGCTCAGGAAAGGTTAAATATTTTAATCCCAGCGAGTATCGAGACCACCCCTGTCGCTGCTACCAAAGCAATCGAACAATCATCGAAAAGCGCCGAGCAATCAGGCTTAGCGCTCGGCTCTGCTATTCCAGAAACGTCTATGACATCCCCCGTAATATCTTCCCCAATATATAGAGGGGCAGGGAAAATTGAAAGCGCCACTGAAAATGTGCCAAGCTCTTCAAATCCCCCTTCCATAAAGCAAGCTGAGAAACTATCTGGGGCTCCCACACTTGTTTCTGAAAAAATTAACTTAGTTAATGAAACAAGTCCTAATACCCCGAACAATGCACCCCCAAGCATGGAAATAAACAGCGCGACTGGCGAAACCCGTTTTTCCGCAGCAGAAATTAAAACAGTGCCCGCACGTAAGCCAGAGAACACTGCAGAGAACCGACCAGAGAACCCAACAGCGAATCGGCCCGAGAGCCAGCCTGTGACTACGCAAGAACACTCACAAATCGAATCGCCTGGACAAATCCCTAAACAGGAAAGGGTACCGAACTCCTCAGGAATAACTGAGATCAATCAAGTACCTACCGCCAAAAAAAGCGTGGAAGTTTCAGTGCGACCAAACCTTGAAACAAACACGCGACCATCTGAAACTGTCGTTATTCCAATTATCACCGAAAGAGAATATTCTACTCCGAGAACAAAGATGGAAATACAAAGAGACGACTTGGACAAACAACTAGCCTCAGCACGTCAGGCCCTACGTATTCTAGCCGAGCTAAGAAGTACAGAAGTCGGACGTCAAACTGGTAATGGCTCGACCGTTGTGAAAGCAGCGCCAGATGAAATTGAGATCGATTCAAAAGTCACCCCTCTGCAACCAACCGCAGCAGCAGAACAACCAACTGCAATTGCGGCATAAAAGTAGAACTCTATGATTTACTATGATTTAAAAATTGAAGCGAACAGAAAAAGCATTGGTAACGTTGTTGCCCGTGATACGGAGTTACGCCGAATCGCTCGAACATTAAAACGTCAGTACAATAACAACTGTTTAATTCTGGGTGAGGGTGGTACAGGAAAAACCGCTTTATTGGAGGCTTTTGCGTATCAAGTTACAAAAAACTTGATACCAGGTTTTGAAAATACCACATTGGCAAAGCTGGACACGACCAACCTTAAAAAAACCTTGGGCCAACTAACCAATCCGGAGACCGCCAATTACATTCAATCGGCATTTCGAACAGTTCCTGAAAATACAATTATTTTTATTGATGACTTCGAAAATTTAATTTCTGATAACAAATTTCAAGAACTAAATACCCTTTTCGAACCATTTTTTGAGAAAAGCGACCTACGCCTTTTAATTACAACGTCTGAAGCGCGTTACCCAAAATTACGTGAAGAAAATCCAAGCTTTTTCCAACACTTTGAAGAAATAAATTTAAAGGAGCCAGACTCAAAAGAAACCATAGAAATTATCACATCGCTTTCCCCTGCTTTTGAAAAAGAGTATCAAATAAAAATCCAAGAAGCAGAGATTAAAATTGTAGTGGAACTTGCAAAAAAAGTTAGCAGCGACAAGAAGTTTCCGTTAAAAGCAATTCATTTCCTAGACGAGGCACTTTCATTTGCAAAGATTTCGGGCGCAAACAAATTAGAAAAGATTCATGTCCAAGAAATATTTGCAGAAAAGACAGGGATCCCCAGCGCAACACTAACCTCAGACGACAATCATCTTTTGCAAAATTTAGAAAAAGAGCTTAACGCTAATATTATTGGCCAAGAGCGAGCGGTTGAAATAGTCTCAGATATAGTAAGACGCGGCAGAATGGGATTAAGAAACCCTAACAGGCCGACCGGTTCTTTTTTATTCTTAGGTCCATCCGGGGTAGGCAAAACAGAACTTTCTAAGATTCTAGCCAAGCTTATTTACGGATCAGAAAGAGCCTTTACCCGAATTGATATGTCCGAGTTTGGCGAACAACACACGGTTCAACGACTTATTGGTGCCCCACCAGGTTATGTCGGCTTCGAAGCCGGCGGACAACTAACAAACTCGATAGCTGACCAACCCTACTCATTAATACTTTTGGACGAAATTGAAAAGGCACACCAGAAGATTTTTGATATATTCTTGCAAGTCTTCGACGACGGGCGCTTAACGGATGGTCAAGGCAAAACGATAAACTTCACTAACTCAATAGTCATTGCGACATCTAATCTTGGCATTGCCGAGATAGTAGATGCCTTTAAAAATAAAGAAGAGGTTAACAGTCCGGAATTCATCGAAACGACTTTAATGCCAATATTAATGAAAAATTTTCGAACTGAATTCTTAAACCGCTTTGACGCGATAATAGTTTTTAACCCACTCGATTTAGAAAATCTGGTAAAAATTGCTTTGCTGGAAATTAAGAAAATTGAAGAGCGCACCAAAGACCATAACGTCAAATTCAATATCGACCCAGAGATTTTGCGATCTAAAATATCTTCCGTCATGGATCTACGTTTTGGAGCTCGCCCTGTGAAAAGGTTTATTGAGACTACTTGTGAGGGATTGATTGCGGCCAAACTATTAAATAAGGTTTTATGATCGAGGAAGAATTATTAAAACCAACTGAGGAAAAACCCGAAGCGCCTAAAGAGGACGCTACTTCTTCACCAGTAAATATTGATAAGAATCGCGTTGAAGTATTATTAAAAATTCGTCGAGAAAAACTCAGCGCAGTTAAACCTTTCATCACATTGAAATTACATGACCAAATTCTAGATAAAATAGAAAAGGAATCAATTGGTTTATCCAAGCAAATTGAAGAAAAAAAAGTTGAAGCAGCAAAACTAAACCGCGAGCAAAGTCTGCCCAAGGCTTTCTTTGAACAACGATACATGAAGATCAAAACTATTAGAATCGATTAAATGCAAGAAGTAGAACTAGGTACAACTGAATACCGTAGTCAAACAAGAGTAGTCGGGATGAACAAGATCGACCGATTTCGACACACCTATATGATTGGAAAGACTGGCACAGGCAAAACCACGCTCTACCAAAACATGGCTTTACAAGACATCAACGCCGGACGAGGGGTTTGTTTTGTTGATCCCCATGGCGAAGCAATCGACTTTATCCTCCAGCGAATTCCAAAAAATAGAATTGAAGATGTCGTTATTTTCGACCCCTCCAACCTGGACTTCCCTAGCGGTTTAAACTTACTAGAATGGAAAGATGAAGCCGAAAAGGACTTCTTAGTTTCAGAAGCAATACAAATTTTTTATAAGATATTCGACCCGGAGCAAACCGGAGTAATTGGACCACAATTTGAGCATTGGATGCGCAACGCCGCACTAACGGTAATGGCCGACCCCGAGGGAGGGACTTTACTGGAAATCCCAAAACTATTTGTCGATAAAAACTTCGAGATTCACAAACGCAAATTTCTTAAAGACCCAATTGTCCAAGAATTTTGGGAGAAGCAAATGGCAAAAACCGCAGACTTTCATAGATCCGAAATGCTAAACTATTTTAGTTCAAAGTTCGGCAGGTTCATGACCAACAACATGATGAAGAATATTATCGGGCAAAAGAAGAGCGCTTTCAGCATTGCAGAAATTCTAGACGGGGAAAAAATTCTTTTAGTAAACTTATCTAAGGGCAAAGTCGGTGAAGTAAACTCGCAGATGCTAGGCTTAATTTTAATGACCAAGCTCCAACTCGCAATACTACAGAGAGCTCATATTCCTGTCGAGCAGCGCCACCCCTTTTATTTATACGTGGACGAGTTTCAAAACTTATTAACCGACGCTTTTATTAGTATGCTTTCAGAATCTAGGAAGTACGGATTAAGCGTCCATCTGACTAATCAATACATTGCGCAATTACCAGAAAATATTCGCAATGCTATTCTAGGAAATGTCGGTACTTTAATAACTTTTCAAATCGGAGCTGTAGATGCAGATTTCTTAAAAAAAGAAATGCTACCGCTAAACGAGAACGATTTGCAAAACGTACCCTTAAGAAATTTCTACATAAAAACCACAATAGAAGGCGTCCCTTACCAGCCGTTCATGGCAAAAGGGCTTCCTCCTAGGGAAATAGTTCTTCATCAAGATTTTTCGGAAATTATCAAAACTGTCTCGGAATTGAGATACAGCCACATCGCCTAATATTCTTGTATCAAAAAGCTCCCGTCGTGTGACGGGAGCTTTTATGGTAGCAGTTCTTCCTTAAAATAGCTTTTTTAGTTTCCGACTGAAAATAGTACGAAAGTTTTAAAAGTTATATTCGTAAAGTAATTCTGCTGGGGTCTCGAAAGGCCATACAAGTACTTCACGCGCCTAGCAAACTGCTAGAAACCACCAGTTCAAACCGTCGGAAGCAGTAAGGTGAACCAAACTACTTAAGGACTAATCTGAGAGGTGTAAGAACTATATCGACATTACTATCGATGTAATTACTATACCAGAGCATTTAGTAGATAAAATTGGATATATACACAAAGTCTTAGCATACAGAAGCGCATTTATGACAAAAAAGACTACGATTGTGGATTACCAACACATTAACGAAATATTAAATATTTTGACCAAAAAATCTGCTTACTTTAGACTTGAAACATGAAAGCATTGATAATCGAAGACGACCCGAGCGTCGCAAAAATAGTAATGATTAATTTGAGAAACGAACGCTTTGACTGCGACCACGCTCTCGATGGGGCTGCGGGATTGCGCATGGCCGTTGCAAATAACTATGATGTTATCATTTTAGACCTTATGTTGCCGAATCGAAGTGGTGATGAAATTTGCAAACAATTACGCAACGCTAATTTCAACACTGTGATAATTGCACTGACCGCTCTGTCTGACCTAAACACAAAAATCAAAATGTTTAACCTAGGGGTGGACGACTACATGGTCAAACCTTTTGAGTTTCAAGAACTGTTTGCCAGAATCAGGTCATCCTTAAAGAAGCAAAAAATTGATTTAGGTAATATCCTTACTTATGACGATATAAAATTGGATTTAAAAAAACACGAAGTCGAGCGCAGAGGCAGCAAAATCGAACTTCGCGAAAAAGAAATAAAAATTTTAGAGTACCTAATGCGCCATCCGGAACAAGTCTTGACCAGAGAGATGATTTTAAACTATGTATGGGGACCCAGTGTCGAAAGATTTACAAATGTGGTTGATGTCCACGTTCACAACCTTAGGGATAAAATAGACAAGCCCTTTGGTACAAAAATACTTCGAACAGTAAACAATGTTGGTTACAAACTTAAGAGCTAGTTTTGTCGGAAACTTTCTTAGCCAACTCAAATATTACAAATAAAGGAATTTTTTGATGTACTTCGAAAAAGTCCTTTTTTTGGGCCTTTGCCCCTTCCTCGGGAACCGGCTCTAACAAGTCAATTATCTCAAATCCACTTTCACGAATTTCTAAAAACATTTCTGAAAAAGACTTGTGAAAGTAAGTCACTTTTAGATCTTCCATCAAATTATCTGTAATTTTTCGAGAAGATAAATAATCACCAAATACCTGATGCCCCCCTTTCTCATAGAAAGTGTATCCGAGTAGTAAAGTGCGCTTATCTTTCTCCTTCAAATAATCCGCTCCCCATCTTACGGGATGATGAGTCGAAATTAGAACTTTTCCCTGTGACTTCAAGACTTTGTGCAAAGGATTGAAAACATTTCTCCAGTTCTCAACATAATGAATAGCTAAACTAGAGTACACAAAGTCAAAGCACTTCTCTGGAAAATCTAAGCGCTCCATATCCATTACTTCAAATTCTACCTCAGGATAACTATAGCGTGCTTGCTCAATTAAACCGCGTGAGGCGTCAATTCCGACCACCCGTTTAGCCCCTAAATCCTTTAATTTCTGACATTCCTCTCCACTACCACACCCCAAGCATAAAACACTCAAACCCTTTAAATCCGGAAGCTTGGAGTACATAGCTGGCTTCTCCAAATACTCGTGAGCCAAGTTACTGCCCTGTTTCTGCCTCTTAGCCCACTTCTCCGCGTTCTGATCGTAAGAGTCGATTGTCATTTTGTCAGACATTGTTTTTCCCACCATAAGCGAGAAGTTCCGCCTCCACTTTCTCCGAAAGATTGTCGACTTTTTCCTTTACGCTATCCAAGTTATCTCCTTGGACTGGGGAATAAATTTCTGTGTAGTACTTAATTTTTGGCTCTGTACCAGAGGGTCGAACTGTAATTCGGTTACGACCATCTTCACTAAGAAGATATGTGATTTGATTATTGATATCGTTTTTTATAGCAAAAACTTTTAAGCCAGATATTTCTACCGGTGGGAATTTCTGTAGGTGCATCATTAAGGCGCGAGAATCTTCTAACCCTTTCGTTCCAGTTATTTCATAATAAAATGTTCTATTTTTGTAGTAGCCAAAATGTGAGTAGATTTCATTCAAATAATCATTCAAGGTTTTACCTTGGTCTTTTAGCCATGAACACATCTCTGCAATTGTTAGCGCTGAAATCGCCGCGTCCTTCTCTCTTACAAAGCTTCCCCGCAAAAAACCTAAGCTCTCTTCAGCTCCAAATATAAACTTACCCTTATCATCCATCTTCTCAATTTTTTCAGATATAAATTTAAAACCTACCGGAAGGTTGCCTATAATTCTTACTCCGAACTCTTTTGCTATATCTTCAATCAAACCTGTCGTGACGTATGTCTTAAGAACCAAATGCTCAGGGGTTAAAATGTTTTTCTGCTGGCTTAGTAAAAAATAAAGCATCGCCGCGCCTATTTGATGACCGTTTAAAAAAATCATTACATCTTCACCGATGGTTTTTTTAGCAGCAACCCCTACTCTATCCGCATCTGGATCAGAAATAATAGCTACGTCTGCTCCGATACTTTCAGCAAACTCAATAGTTGGTTGAGCAACTTCCAAAAATTCTGGATTTAGCGAATTTCCAACAATGCTAGAAAAAGAAGGATCGTGCTGCATTTGGTCATCAAACTCTGCTACATCAAAAGCTCCATCCTTTAATACCGGCAAAACGTTACTAGTACCAACCCCATGTAGCGGACTAAAAGCTATTTTTGCCGATCGGCTTTCGATCAAAGAAAGTCCGCTTACTTTCTCAACATACCTCCGCAAAACCACAGAATTTTCAAGCCAATCCACTAAATTCGCTTCTTCCATCGCATCGAAAGATAAGCGGTTTACTGTCACTACTTTATTAACAAGATTGGTAAAAATTTTGTCATGAGGTGCAACCACTTGGCCACCATCGGACCAGTAAAATTTAAAACCGTTGTCAGTCTTAGGATTATGTGAGGCGGTTATCATAACCCCTGCGGCCACACCCAAGTCCCGAATTGCGAATGATATTTGAGGAGTTGCCACTACATCTTTAAATATCTTAGATTTAATACCATTTGCCGCGAATACCTGACAAGTCCGCTGAGCAAATTCTTTAGAAAACTTTCTTACATCATATCCAACCACAACCCCTTTACTTACCGCTTCTACCCCCTGGCTTTTAATAAAATCAGAAAGACCTTGAGCCACTTTGCTAATTGTGTAAAAATTTATACGATTAATTCCTGGTCCGATCTTGCCACGAATTCCCGCAGTGCCCACTTCTAAATTACTAGAGAATGCATTCTCTAGTTCATCCCAATTTTCCTTGATAACTAAATCGCTTAAGTCCAACAGGGACTCTTGATACTGCGGAGCAGTTAACCACTCGCTTAAACGTTCAACTGTTTCTTGCGAAATAAGACCCTCGCCCCCTGCCTGAACGACCTTCTTTTGTAAATCCATAATCAGATTTTTAATACCAGCAATTCGTCTTTAAAGTCGATAATATTAAACTAATCATAACAAAATAAGGCTTTTTGCACAAAAAGCCCAACTACTAGAACTCGTACTTTTTGTAGTACGCCGTCTTTACAATTTGCACTATGACTAGGTAAAGAACTACCAGTCCCGCCATTGTAAGCATTACGGGAATCGGCAGAGGTGTGAATTTAAAAATTGCTCCTATCGGAGTAAATGGTATGACCCAGCCAATAATCACAGCTAACAAAGTACTGGCAGTTAGCAACATACTGGCGCGGCTTTTAATAAAGGGCAGATGTTTAGTACGAATAACGTGTATTACCAAGGTCTGAGTCGCAAGCGACTCTAAAAACCACCCGGTCTGAAAAGCTCCTTCACTTAAATTAAAAACTGAAAAAAGTATAAAGAACGTCAGGAAATCAAATAACGAACTGATTGGACCAAAAACTAACATAAACTTTTTTACAAAAGTTAAATTCCATTTGCGCGGCTTACTCACCCAATCTGCATCGACTTTATCAGTCGGGATAGTCACTTGGGAAAAATCATAAATAAAATTGTTAAGCAAAATTTGAATCGGCAACATCGGTAAAAAAGGAAGATAAAAAATTGCACCTATAACGCTAAACATGTTACCAAAATTGGAGCTCAACCCCATCATTACGTACTTCATTGTGTTCCCGAAAGTTCTTCGTCCCTCAAGGACACCTTCGACAACTGATTTCAAATGCTTGTTAGTCAAAATTATATCCGCGGTTTCTTTGGCAATATCCGCAGCGTTCTCAACCGAAATACCGACATCAGCAGTTTTTAGAGAGGGAGCGTCATTTATACCATCGCCCAAATACCCAACGACGTGTCCTCGGGAGCGCAAAGCAGCAATAACGCGATTTTTCTGACTCGGCGAGAAACGCGCAAAGAGCGTGGTTTCTTCGGCTTTTACGGCCAATTCTTCTTCGCTAATACCGTCAATCTCCTTGCCAATTAAAATACCATGGATGGTCAAATTTACATCGCGGCAAATTTTTTCCGCGACCAACTCATTATCACCGGTAATAATTTTAACTACTACTCCATAAGCATGAAGCTGCTTCAAAACTTCACTAACATCCTTTTTAGCTGGATCAAGAAAAGAAACAAATCCAGCCAAAACCAAGTCGCTTTCATCTTCAATGGTATATTTCTCTTTCACTTCGATATCGGTTTTTACCGCTAAAGCTAAGACTCGATACCCTTCCGCGCTGAGCTTATGAAAATATTCTAACGCTGATTTTTTCATTGCAGGCGTCAAACTTTTCGTGTTTGAACCTTCTTTATAAAAACTACACTTCTCAATGACCCCTTCCGGAGCTCCTCGAGTTATCAAAACAACACCGTCTTTCTCGCTGGTCACTGCGACAGTCGCCATTTTCCTTACAAAATCAAAAGGAATCTCCTCTGTTTTACTGTAGGCGCTAACATCGGCTTCTTTAAAATCAAGCACCGCTTTATCAAAAGGGTTTTTTACCCCGGTTTGATACTTGCTGTGTAGGTACGTGTAAAGAAACACCGACTCATTATCCGCGCCAATTATGTCAGTGTACTTAACCAAGTGAATTTTATCTTCAGTTAAGGTCCCAGTTTTATCAGTACAGAGGATATCCATGCTGCCGAAATTTGGTATCGCCGAAAGCTTTTTTACAATCACACCAGCTTTGGCCATACGCTGAGACCCTCTAGCCATTGTTATAGACATTATTACCGGCAACAGTTCCGGGGTTACTCCCACCGCTATCGCAACCGCAAAGATAAAAGATTGCAAAACGTCGCGATGAACTAAAGCATTCGCCAGCAATATAAATAGCGTCATCGCCAAAACGACTTTCATTATAAAAAAGCCGAATTGTGAGATACCTAATTCAAATTCACTCTTGTCTTCTTTTTTTAAGATACTCTTTGCAATATGACCAAATTCCGTTGCCTGCCCAGTTTGAAAAACTACGGCCAAAGCTGTACCGCTTATAACGCTAGACCCTAGAAAAACAATATTATCATCGCTTCCTACATCGTTTTGTTCTGAGCTGGAAAGGTTCGGAGACTTTTCCCTAGGGAAAGACTCCCCTGTTAACGCCGATTGATTTACGAAAAAATCATCAGCCTCAATTATCCTAGCGTCCGCAGGAACTAAATCCCCGGAGCTTAAAAATATTATATCTCCAACGCAGACTCGCACTGCTTTTATTTCTTCTTTTTTACTTTGGCGAATAACGGTCGTAGTAACACTTACTTTTTCTTTAAGTTTTTTTGCGGCGTTATTAGCACTGTGTTCTTCAAAAAAATCCAATATGACACTGGCAAAAACAATCACCGTGATAACCACGAAATTTTTAGTCTCACCTAAATAAGCCGAGACCAAAGCGGCGGCCAATAAGACTAAGGTCAGCGGGCTCTTAAAATGAGACAAAAATTCTAGGACAATTCCAAATTCTTTTTTTTCAGCAATGGCATTCAAACCATACTTAACTAAACGCACCCTCGCTTCCGTCTCGCTTAAACCGCTTCTGGAAGTCTTAAGCTCTTCAAGAACCTTATCAATTGAGTGGGTTGTAAAAAATTTGAGACTTTTCTTTTCCTGTTCAACTTCCATAATACTCACCTATTCTTTAAGAAAGCTTTTAATCTTCTCTTTATTATGCTGATAACCAAATGAGACGATCAATAAAATCGCTCCTAAGGCTATAAAGGAAGCAATACGGTATCCGCTCTCCAACCCAAATGCATCGTACAAAAATACTTTCAAAATACTAAAGCCAAACAGCACTACTGAAACTTTGCGCAGAATCTTAAGACCTGGCTTCCCACCAATAACCGCTAGGAAAGAAGCATATAGCAAGCTCCACAAACTTATCGTTAGATTTAATGCATTTTCGCTTCCTACTTGATAATATTGGCCAATTTCCATCCCAACTCCAAGCCACAAGGCCCCTGCGACTATTGCCATTAGAGCGCTGTGCGTGTCTTTTTCGAACTCATGATTTTGCACTAAGGAATAGACGTAAGCGCCATAAGCAAGAAGCGTCATGCTTAAGACTTCCAACCCGAATTTTACATTTATAAATGCCGGATCCAATGCATCGTGGGACATAATAAAAGCACCCATCATCGCACTTAGAGCTCCAATCAAACCCCATAAGCGCAATTCTTTTCTATCAAAGTACTGTCCCGCAGCTAGTATTGCCAAGGAGACAACCATCACCCCTAGTGTAATAACTTTAGTGTCATCGAATTGATAAAACACTGCGGCTACAGCTAAAACCGAACCAACTAAACTTAAAGAAGCGTTAATCGTTCGATACTCTAAGCGATCGATAACCATATATGCCAAGAAAGCTATCGCTGCTCCGGCCAGCAATGAGATCGAAACCATGCCATTCGCAATCCCCCGCAAAGTTTCATCCGCAGCAATCCAAAAGAATATCCCAAAAAAAAGGTAAAATACCCCAACGGTATTATCGATATTTCCTTGAAAAGTATTGTCGGGTGGCAAAGTATTATTCTCTTTGTGCTTTCTAAAGAACACGGCACTAGCCACGTAATAAAGGAGTGCCATTACGACCAATAGAACAAAACTTAGAAATTGTACCGACGCGGCAGAAAAAAGATCGATATAAGTAAAATAATTTATAAAAAATCCTAGGCCAGTAAGGTACAAAATTTCCATCGCAAATATTTTTCGAAAAATATACAGCGCGGAAGTACTCAAAAGCAAAAGGAAAAAGAGCAGGAAGTAAACGTTTTGAGCGCCAAGTATCACCGGTGCAAAATACATAATAGCAATACCAAGCGTAGCCAAGATATGAGATTTGTAACGGTATGCCAAAGCACAAGCAAGCACAGCCACTAGAAAAATTAAGGCGAAGGCTAGTTCAAGTGGAATTACATGGTAAAACGCATAAGCTGCGTAAACGGTAAAAGTAAAAATGGCGACTCCTCCACCGCTTAAAGCCGTGGCATACTCTCCATATTTATTTCTCCATAGGTCACCTAAAATGATCATTAAGACTGCCACCCCCAAGCCAAGCAGAAGTCTCCCCCAGATACCGACCCACCCTTGAGAAATAGCATACTGCAAAAATAAAGCAACACCGATTACTAATGCAGTTACGCCGATCTTTGTTAGCCAACCGCTCGCCTGTTGTTCAAAGTTTTTAGTTGGCTCAGAGGGCAAAATAGGTACACTAACCACGAGGCTCTCCTGCGGAGGTTTCGGCACTGCAGATGAAGCGGCGACGGAAACCCCTGGCTTACCCATTGCAGTAACCTTTCGGTTAAGATCATCAATCCTCTTTTGCATGTTGCGCATCCAAAGGACGAGCAATAAAGCCCCTATAAGGTAAAGTAGCCACATATTTTTGGTGTTTATTTCTAATTAATTCGTTTCTTTTTGTACTTAAATAATAACAAAAAATCGCTTTTTAGGCGACTTATTGCGAAAACCGAAGACTTTCTAAGAACTTCTCAAAATCTTCTTCCGGCAAGTCCGGGTTATAAGCAAAGACATAGAACAGGCTTGGGTTTTCTGGGCCATAGCGAACATCAACAAGCTTATGTTGTTGATTGCGCCACCCTGGCTGCTTAAAGAAATCAGGAACAGAGGTTTTCTTTTTTATTTCATATCTTACCGCCGGGCGTCCTTGAACTTCATCATCCTTGCGATCTAACACGTCTACCGTATTCAGTGTAAGAAATTTATTGGCCGAGAAATAGCGGATAAATATTACGGACTTTTCCAATGGATCAGCACCAGCCTTAGCCGTATCGTAAATATTAACGCTTTGGATTTCAGGCACATACTGAATATTCCAAGTGCTCGGAATATCTGCCGAGAATTTAAAGACAGTGTTAAGCTGCCCAAAAGTAACATTTGTACTGTTACCTTTTTCATCTTCCAACTTAGGCGACTGCTCCTTTACAGTTTGAACATTTGATACTGTTGAGGCTTTCTCATTACAGCCAACCGCTGTAAAAAAAATCAATGCGACCATTACTAGCTTTCTTTTGTTCATATTAGGCCCTCCCCGAAGGCTTAGTTATTTTCTTCGTCCAAAAATTCTTAGCAAGAACAAGAAAAGGTTTATAAAATCCAGGTACAACATTAGAGCACCCAAGATTGCGCCCTTCTGCTCATCTTCAGCGGTGATATTACCGCTTCCCATGTTTTTTATTTTTTGAGTATCATAGGCGGTTAGTCCGACGAACAATCCTATTCCTATAATTGTGGTGGTCCAATAAAGCGTGCTACTAGCCAAAAACATATTTACGACTTGTGCTATGACCAAACCAATAAGGAACATGAACAGTAAATTGCCCCAAGAAGTTAAGTCACGTTTTGTAACATAGCCATAAATTGCAGTTACTCCAAAAGTTCCAGCCGCCACCACAAAGGTACTCGCAAGAGAACCAGCGGTGTACACAAGAAAAACTGTACTCAAGGTAACCCCGCTTAAGGCGGCGTAAGCTATCAGTGCAATACGAGCGGAACTTACTGACATTTTAGCAATCCGGGCTGTTAGATAAATAACTATCGCGAACTCAGCGATAATTAAACCGATAAATAAAAATTTTGTTCCAAAAATAATATTCTGTGCGGCTTCAGAGCTACTAACATAAAACGCCAGCGCTGCGCTAATGAACAAAGCAAAGGACATCCATCCAAAAACTTTTGCCATAAAGCTTTGCTGCGTTACTCCGCTCACCTCTAGAACCGATGGTTGATTAGAATAAAAGTCCATAATAGGTATATTAATTAATGGTTATGCAATTACACTAACTCTTGGGATTTTTTTAAAGTTTCGATATCAAGCTTCTTCATATTAAGCATTGCTTTCATTGCTGCTCCGGCCTTACGTGGATCAGGATCGCTCAACAACTTATTTAAAACTGTAGGAACAACCTGCCACGATACTCCGAACTTATCATTCTCAATCCATCCACATTGGCTTTCCTTACCACCCTCTGTAAGCTTCTCCCAAAAATAATCTACTTCCTTCTGAGTTTCGCAGTCTATAACGAAAGAGGTAGCCATAGTAAATTTAAATTGAGGCCCGCCGTTTAACGCCATAAAAGAGCTACCGTCGATCTGGAACTCTGCGACCAAGACACTCCCCTTAGGCTTTCCTGAAACCTCTGCGCTTGCGTCATCATATCTGGAAATCTTACCTAATTTGGCTTCGCGGCCCCCTTCTAAAAAAGTGTTAACATAGAAGTTTGCGGCTTCTTCAGCCTGGTTATCAAACCATAAACAAGTGGTGATTTTAGACATAGTATTGGTACTTTCAGTTAATTCATCCTCTTTTTATTATAATACAACACCCCCAGCCAAACGCCAAAAACTATCCAGATTGCTGCCCAAATAAATGGCTGTCCCCAAGAAACTCCGAACGGCAGGGTGTAATTAGAAATCGGGAACAGAAAGGGAGTAGGGAAAAATTCCGGAGTGTGAAATGGTATATCCAATAACACATGAAAGCCCCAACCTAACATTGGAAGATAAAGTTTTTTTCTTACTATATAAGCTAGCAAAAAGAAAAGTCCAAATATTACCAAGCTGTGTGTATACGGATAAACAGCATAAGCAATGCCTAAATTCTCTGTCCTAGCGTGTTGGTTTAAAGACCCAGACAAGACTAGAGTAATAAATGGAATCGCGAATGCTAGAAAATCTGGCATTACACCCCATAGAAAAGCCACCAAAATTTCTTTACGGCTTTTTTTATCGTTCTTTATAGTTTTTTGCAAGGCGATGTTATAAACACCGTGAGCGATTATATCCATATTCTAAGATTAGAATTAAAAGGAAAGGAAAGGGTCGGGATACAAATCCAAAATTGATGACGTTTTTACCTTACCACTAAGCGTGGCGGCGACAACTTCAGCATTATCAGAGAATTCCGCAATCTTCTGCCTGCATAACGCGCATGGATAGCCGGGCTCTTCAATATCCAGCACGACCACAACTTTGGTTATTTTCTTTTCTCCGGCGGCGACAGCTGTATCAATGGCATTTCCCTCCGCATGAGTTGTGTTGGTTAAAGCAACACTTTCCACATTGCATCCGGAATACACAGCACCACTTTCGCCCACGACCACTGCCCCAACCTTAAAATTGGACACCGGCACATGAGCGTTCTCTCGAACTTTCTTTGCCATTTCTAACAAATCTTTATTTTCCATATAAATAAATTTACTTTAATTGGCTATAGAATAATTACCCCCGAAAGAATCGTATAATTTCTTTGAGACTACCGGCTACAGAAGCCACGAGAAAAAGTATGAGCAAATCGTCGATGAACTGAGATGCATTCTTTACAGCCCCGGCCCAAGTGTGATTCTCCACGATATAACCCATCCCCAGAAATGATAACACTACTCCTAGCAGAGGTAATAATCTTAAAAATTTAACAAACCGGGAAAAGACCGGGTTGTGATACCCTCCGATAGTCGTAGCACCTTTAGATCGGATAAAGTAATAAAGCATTGAGGAAACTGAAAAGATGCTCCAAGCCCAAAAAGAGTGGCCTGGCTTTATATTAATCTTAATATTCAGCAAAGTGCCCGATCCCGAATTGAAATCCATAAAGAAAACTAAAATGAGCACGGCGGCAACCAACATTATCACGCTCGATATTAGCTCTAAATTTTCAGGAACTTTTGGAGTGTCTTTACCATGCAATTCACCCAGCTTTGATCGCATAAATATAATTATACTGCTTAAAAAAATACTACTATACTTTTATTCTAACAAAAAGCATTTGCCTAAGCTAATGCTTTTACTGGGAGTTTAGATACCCAAGCACTCGAGATTAAATGATATTCACAAACAACAAAATCATTACCGCGACCAATAGCCAACCAAGCGTGTAAACAAATAGGGTGACAGCTTCTTTTCTCTCGCCTGCTAAAAACATCATAACGGGTTTACCTAATACTAACCCCGCAGTAATAGCGGCTGACAAAACAAAGAGTGTCAAAAAAAGAACTGGAGCAAAAAAGCCATCTGGCTCATTACTTATAAACTTTTCCAGACCCGACATAACCAAAGCTATTAGGATTATGTAAGCAACCGTCCCTAGAGCATTTAAAAAGCTTTGCTTTGCTAATTTTTTATCCATATTTTTTTATTAATAGTATCAAGTTGGTATCATAAAAATGAGGATTAGTTTTTATTACCCGAGCACTGGGCATAAATTAATGTATTATAACCCTGCATAATTCTGTCTTCCTTAGGCACTCCTAATCCTAATAAAAATTCAAATAAACTATTTTGCACTTCTACTTCTACCCCCTCCGGACCAACCTTTTCACTTTTATAAAAGAACCTAAGCCTTCGATCTCATCCAAACAAGTCTCATAACCTTTATATGTAGATTTCTAGCGACTCTTCTTGACTCTAGCGTACTCCTTTTAGCGAAACAAGTCTATTTGCGTAAATGTTACCCAAGCATTATTATAAAGGTATTAATAGGAATAAAAAATCATGAAAAATAAATATGTTTGGCTGGGTATAGGAGCAGTTGTTTTGGTTTTAGCCATCTGGCTGATTACCAAGAATCGTAACAAAGAAGTTGAGCAAAATAATTCCGCGACGAACTCACAAGACAGTTCACAAAACAGTACGCAAAACGACACTAATACAAGTACCGCTGGTGAAAACAAAATCCCAGTGAAAACCAATAGCCCCAGCTATGCAACGGCTTTAACCAAATATGGCACGAACCGAATTCAAATTCAGCAAAACTGCCAAGCTGTACCGAACAATGTAACCTACAAAAATGGAACTACGGTTATGCTTGATAACCGAGCCAGCATTGCACATACTTTGAAAATTGATTCTAAGGTTATTACTATCCCAGCTTACGACTTTACCACATTCACTTTTTCATATACTAATTTACCACACACCATACTAATGGATTGTGATAAATCTCAAAACGTCGCAACGATCTTAATACAAAAATAATTCCCCATCGACCCTAAACCGTTTTGCCAATAAAAAGAAGCTAGCAGTCGCTAGCTTCTTTTTATAAATCGCTAGTGCAAATTTACAAAGTGACGCGCAGAACTTCGTTGATATCTGTGATTCCTAAAATCGTCTTTGCCAAGCCATCTGCGAACATGGTTTTCATCCCATTTTTCAAAGCCATTTCTTTGAGCTTAACACTGTTTTCTTTAGCGCTGATCAAAGCTCTTAGATCGTCTGTAATTTCCAAAACCTCAAACACCGCGGTGCGTCCTAAGTAACCGGTATTATCACATTTAGCACAACCCTTAGATTTATAAAACCTAAGATCCGACTCCTTAGCTGTTTTGGAAATAACACCGGCACCCCGCAGAACCTCCAGTGCATAATCGAAATTCTGATTCTTTTTCCAGTTAGCTATGTCTCCTGCTTCCGGCTTATACCCCTCTCGACAATTTGGACAGATCTTTCGAACTAGTCGTTGTGCGACTACCAATGCTAGGGTCGAGCCGACCATGTAAGGCTCAACTTCCATGTCTACCAAACGCGGAATCGCTCCAATTGCATCATTAGTATGTAAAGATGACAAAAGAAGACGGCCAACTAAGGCTCCTCGTACCGCAATATCTGCCGTTTCCTTGTCTCGAATTTCTCCGACCATTATAATGTCAGGATCCTGGCGAAGCAATGAACGCAATCCGGAAGCGAAGGTCAAATTAATTTCCGGGTGAATTTGTATTTGAGTCACACGCGGGATTGTATACTCGATTGGATCTTCAATCGTAGACATATTAACCATATCCACTCGCTCAATTCCAATTTCTTCCAAAAAAGCATAGAGGGTAGAAGATTTTCCCGAACCGGTCGGTCCGCAAACAAGTATCATGCCGAATGGTTTTTTTAAATACCGCCTAATAATTCCTAAGTCCGACTCCAAAAAACCTATATTTCCTAAATCAAAAAGCTGGCCTTCTTTGCGCAAGATTCGCATAACTACTTTTTCACCCCACATAGATGGGACCGTAGAGACACGAAAACTCACCTCATCCTCGCCAATTTTTAAGCTAAAACGGCCATCCTGAGGCAGCCGCTTTTCATCAAGTTTCATAACCGCTAAAACTTTGATTCGAGCTTCTAATTTTTGATACAAACTCGCGGGTAAAATTGCGACGGTTTTAAGCAAACCATCGACTCGAAAACGTATAATAATTTCTGTTTCAAAAGGCTCAATATGAATATCCGAAGCATCCATTAATACCCCGCTCTCCAAAATTGAGCTCAGCAAAGTTTCTACATCCGTGTCAGCATCGCCTTTTCCTTGTTCAGCGTTTTTTATTTGAACCAAAACTTTATCAAGCATGTCTTTCATGCTCCCGCGATATAAAACCAAGGCTCGTTTGACTGCGTGTTCCGTGGCCACGAATGGCTGAATTTTCGTACCGACTGCCTGCTCCAAGGCTAACTTTACTTCCTCATCGCTCGGATCTACCATTGCAACTTTCACAATGTCCTTATCCTGGGCAAACGGCACAACCAAATGAGTAGCCGCAAATTTTTCTGAAATTTTATTCAAAGCTTCCAAGTCTATATCGGGAATCTTTAGCTCTGTGCTAGGCACCTTGAAATAGTCAGCAAGTAAACTCAAAAAATGGTGAGGCGCAACAAATCCCCGTTCCATCAACATTTGATCGAGCGGCTGGCGATTTTCACCCGCTGCTTTCACTATCAAATCAAATTCTTCTGGTTTTAGAACACCCGACTGATCTACAAAAATTTGTTTTAACTGTTGTTTTCCGAAAGCCATATCTATTTACTTAAAAATATCTGAACCTTGTCGACCACTTCGTCTAAAGAAGCGTCAGACTTTACAATAAAGGCTGCGGCCCCGAGCTTCATCGCTTCGCTCTGGTCTGTCTCTTGGCTTAAATTGGACAAAATCATGACAGGAATTTTGGCCAGAACATTATCAGCTTTCATTGCTTTTAAAATTTCAAATCCGGTCATACCAGGCATTATAAGATCGAGCAATACAAGGTCGGGGTTGAATGTCTTCACAAACTCAAATGCCGTGTCCCCGTCGTTAGCAGTGTGGACTTCAAAACCGGCTTCGGTTAAACCTTTGGTGTAAGCTTTGGCGATAAATATTTCATCGTCAGCCAAAACAATTTTTTTAGCATCAGCCATAATATTTAGTTTAATGATGTGGTGCCGGTTGTTCTAATCATACCATTTTTTGGGATGAAGACAGTAAAAGCAGTGCCTTTGCCCTCCGCGGACTTAAAGGTGATGCTTCCACGTGCAATATCCATAATCATTTTCGCCATGTACATCCCCAGTCCTGTACCATCGCCATCATGCTTAATGGCATTTTCGGCTCGGAAAAAACGAGAAAAGATTTTATCCTGAGCTTCTATAGGAATGCCGATACCGTTATCGGCTATCAAGATTTCCACTCCATTATTCTTAGGCACTGCGTTAATAGTAATTTTACCCACGCCTGGTTTAGTGTAACGGATAGCGTTGGTGAGAAGATTGTGAATTACCTGGCGGATTAGGGTTTCATCAATATTTAAAATAGTACTCTGGCTTTCAGGAAAGTCTGTGGCGATATCCACTTTCTTCAGACTAGCAGTTGGCTTAGCCTCATCAACCACGCTCTTAATTAATCGCTCAATTAAAGTTGGCTGCGGGTCAACTTTTAATGACCCGATTTGGATACGGGAAACATTAAGAATATCGCCTACGAGCTTAATCATACGCAAAGTAGAAGTATGGATAATACCGACGTCTTCTTTAAGATCGGGGTCAGATTGTGCGTAAGGTTTTTTTGCTAAGATCTCACTATATAGCCGGATAGCGGTAAGTGGTGTGCGTAATTGATGTGAGGCAATAGAGATAAATTCATCCTTTGCTTTATCGATTCTTGCAAATTGGCGAAGCAGGAAACCAGCAAAGAACACTGCCCCAAGGATAGTAATAGTGGCTAAGATTGTAAAGAGAATATAAAACAAACGATTAAGGCCTACTGCGGCAACGTTTTTGTTGATATCAGCAATAGGGGTTGTGACAAGGACAACCCAATTCCTGCCGGGAATAATTTCGACTGACTCATACGCAGCTACATTGTCTACATTGTCGAAAGTGAAACGTAATTGACCGCGTTGATTTTTTAATGCGTCATTCAAAATGCTCCGGTGAGCTCCAGAAGTTTGGCTAAGTTTTACCACATCCTCGGAATCAACGCTTTTACCGCGTAAGAAAGCATTTGGATGGTAAATAATCGTGCCATCATCGTCTAGTATTACAATAGTCCCGTTGTCAGTCAGTTTAATTTTTTGTAGAATCTTTTTTTCTAGTTCATCAAAATAAATAGCACCACCGACGGTACCAATGAACTCGCCTTTGGAGGAATATACCGGGACATGAACGGCTTGGATAAAACTAGTTGAACCAACGGGCTTGATAGCGCGACTTAAAACTGGTTTATGTGCTGGGTCATTGAATATGTTAAGGATATACTTCCCCAAAGTTTCAGCTTTGATTCCAATGAGTTTTTTGTTTAGAGAACACTGAAAGATACCCTGACTATTAACGCGGCCTAGATTGCCGACTTTATCACCTAGTACCCTAAAGGCTTCTTCTAGTTTGCTTTGGCAAACAGCTGTGCTACCGTCACGTATTTCTGGTATTAAGGCAATCAAGTTAAGCTTGTCTTGAATGCTGGTAACTTCAGTTTTTAAAATAGTAGCAGTTTCACTGGCCAAGGTTTTGCCTTGTTGGCTATATTGATCAGTAAATTGAGCAGCAATTCGCTGCTTGGTCAATTCGGATGTAATGAAGATACTACTAAGGATTACCGAGATGAAGACCAAGGTAAGAACAATAAATAATTTTTGTTTTTTCATGGTTATAGTAAATGTTTGACTACAGTTAAATTATACCAGTTATACAAAAAAAGCGCTGCCCGGATATAGTGTAGCTAAA
>JBKJSV010000012.1:0-4535 GCA_046595755.1 Candidatus Doudnaibacteriota bacterium
ACCGGAGCTTTAATTCCAATATTTACACTGATCTTTGTCCGTTTTGGATTGGATATATATTTCTACACCAACGAGTTGATTGCTGTGGCGTTGTTGGTCCTTGGGACTGTCTTGATTTCCTATAAGAAGATCAGAAAATCTAAAACCATGATTTGGTATGCTGTGATTGCATCCTTCTTTTTCGCGATATATTTTTCCATGGTTAAACTAGCGTACACTCCGTTCGAGGCGAATTTTGCATTTGTCAGAATGGGAAGCTTCATATCAGCCGTGCTTCTACTAGCTGTTCCGGCAGTGCGCCACGCAGTTTTTGACAACGCCACTCATATAAAGACCAAAGCGTCAGCGTTGCTTGTTAGTAAAGAAGTTTTAGCTGGGATTGGTTTTATAATCTTAAATTATTCTATCAGCATAGGGAACCCAGCAATTGTTAATGCTTTAGAAGGACTTGAATACGTCTTTATTTTCTTTGTAGTTTTCTTTGGTGGTAGGCACTTCTCAAAAGTTTTGGCGGAGCATTATGACCGAGAAACCTTGATTAGAAAGTTTATCGCGATAATTTTAATATTTGGCGGTTTAGTTTTTTTAAATATTGGTTTGGTTGTTCGTTAAATAAATAAAGTATGATGCATAAAATTATAGTATTTATAGAAAAGTTTTTATATCTGTTTTTCGCAACGATCCTGACAATCCTGGTAGTTGGAGTTTTATTTTCTTTAAATGAAAGAGATAAAGACCCAGCGGTTTTTGGTACTACTTTCAGATTCCCTTACGCCGCGGATCAGCTAGGGTTGGATTGGAAGAAAACTTATATCTCGATGATAGAAGATATTCAGATCAAGAATATACGCATCCCTGTCTACTGGAACGATATTGAGAAGCAAGAAGGTGTTTTCGATTTCAGTAATGTAGATTTTCAAGTCCAGGAAGCAGAAAAGCGAAATGCCAAAGTTATTTTGGTGGTAGGTAGAAGAGTCCCCGGATGGCCAGAATGTCACATTCCAGACTGGGCCAAAAACCTAGACAACTCCGATCCTCTTCAAGAAAAGGTTATGGTGCAAATGGAGAAAGTAATCGAGCGGTATAAAAACAGTCCGGCTTTGTCTTATTGGCAGGTGGAGAATGAGCCTTTTCTAACCCAATTTGGACAGTGCGGAAAGTACCCTGTGGCAAAATATCTTGATCGAGAAATTGCGCGAGTGCGAGAGCTTGATCCGAATCACGGAATCATAGTTACTGATAGTGGAGAATTGTCTTTGTGGATACCGGCAGCAAAACGAGCAGATGTTTTTGGTAACACTTTGTACAGAAAAGTTTATGCAGATAGCTTTGAAGGTTATATCGATTATCATTTACCACCAATTTTCTTTAGAATGAAACGCGGTGTCGTGCATTTCTTTTACCCAAATAAAAAAATTATAAATATTGAGCTTCAGGGCGAACCTTGGGTAACCAACGGAATTACTGGTACTTCGTTTGAGGAGCAGGCGATTACATTTCCACCCGGGGCACTGCTAGATAATGTTCGTTTTGCGCAGAAGAGTGGATATTCGACAATTTATCTTTGGGGTATAGAGTACTGGTATTGGGCAGCACAAAATGGGCACCCTGAATTCTTAGAAGAAGCTAAAAAGTATTTACACTAAAATGAAAATAATATCCATTGATGTTGGAGGTAGTTCTATAAAGTACGGCCTTTATGACAAAATCTTGACCGACTTAGAAACAATCACTACCCCAAAAAATAAAAAAGACTTTTTATTGGCGATCCTAAAAATTGCCGCTCAGTTCCCAGAGGTTAATAAGATCGGAATTGGTTTACCAGGAGTTGTTAATAAAGAGAGCGGCAAAATTTTAAACTTGCCGAATCTTAAATTTATGAATGGATTCAATATTGTTGAATATTTCAAAAAGCCGGGTTTTGAAGTTAAAATTGATAACGACGTAAAATGTTGGACGCGTGCAGAAATACATTTTGGAGCCGGAAAAAAATATCGGAACTTTGTTGTCATCGCTATAGGGACTGGGATCGGTGGGGGTATTGTTATCGATAATAAAATTTATTATGGTCGCGGGGCGGCGGGAGAATTTGGGCATTTAGTTGTCGATGCGGGAAAAGATCTGTCTTTTTTTGCGGCTGGGAAGTCTTTGAAAAAGTTTAATAAAGCTGAAATGAGTAGGGTTTCAAAATATTTCGGCTACGCCTTGGCATCAGTGATTAACAGCCTTGATCCTGAAGCTGTTGTGGTCGGCGGTGGTGTCACGTCCAGGCACGCCGGAGAGTTCTTGCCTGGGGCAATTAGCCAGGCGAAAAAATATCTGATTTCTTCGGAATCTAGCAAAACACCTATCTTAAAAGCTGCTCTAGGGGACAAGGGTGCTATTATCGGTGCCGGATTGCTTTTTGGCAAATAAAGCAGTATAATAAAGTCGTATTTATTAATTCCACGGTTGCTCGGCTTCGGCTGAAAAACGCGTGCAGATGGACAAAAAGATGTTAGAAAAGAAAGACAAGGACGCGATAATCAAGAAGTTCCAGACTCATAAAGATGACACTGGTTCTCCTGAAGTCCAAATCGCGATTCTTTCAAAAGAAGTTGATCAGGTTTCAGAGCACTTGAAGATTCACAAGAAAGACAATCATTCTCGCAGAGGTTTGTTGCAAATGGTAGGAAATCGCAGAAGACTATTGCGTTATTTGAAGAGTGAAGACGAAAAGCGTTACGAGAAACTGATTGATAAATTGAAATTGAAAAAATAGTTTTTTTGTCCCGCAGCTTCACGGCTGCGGGATTAATTCTAAGCTGTAGTAATTTTAAGGACGTTGTTGGCAGCCACGTTCAGCTTGATGCCCTTCAGGCTGAACATGATTGCAAATGACGTCCAAGGCGAAAGCCGGAAAGGTGTCATGGGATTTTTTTCTAAGAAAGAAAATGTCGCTAACGAAAATACAGTCGCCGGTGCTTCTAGCGTCAAGAACGTTGCTTTGATGTTGGGTGACGCGGAGCTAACATTCGAAACTGGTAAAATGGCGATGCAAGCAAACGCGGCTGTCGTCGCGCGACAAGGGGACACGGTAGTTTTAGCGACCGCAACATTGGGTAAAAAGCGAGAAGGTATGGATTATTTTCCATTGCTCGTTGATTACGAAGAAAGATTATACGCAGCAGGAAAGATTAAGGGTAGTCGTTGGATTAAGCGCGAAGGTCGCGCGACAGATGACGCAATTTTAACAGGGCGTGTTATCGACAGATCGATCCGTCCTTTGTTTCCTGATGGGATGCGCAACGATGTCCAAGTTGTTGTGACGGTTCTCTCTATTGATGGTGTTAATCAACCGGATATGCTTTCGGCGAATGCTGCATCCGCAGCTTTGACAATGTCTGATATTCCTTTTGACGGCCCAATTTCTGTGGTCAGGGTAGCAAAAATTGATGGGGCTTTTGTTTTAAATCCGACTCATGATGCTATGAAAACTGCTCAGATGGATTTGATTGTTTCCGGTAATGCTGAGCATGTTCTAATGGTAGAAGCCGGTGCACAGTTGGCTTCTGAAGATGACATTATTGGAGGTATCAAATTCGCCCAACCTTACCTGGCTAAGCTTTGTAATTTACAACTTGAGCTTCGTAAAGTTGCTGGAAAAGAAAAGGCCGTTGTTGATGTTATAGAAATAAATAAAGATATTCTTGGCAGGGTTAAAACGTTTTTAACAGACGATAAGCTTTCTGAGGCGATTTACGTTTCTGGAGCTAATCAGAAATATATCAGAGCCGATAATATTAAGGCTTTAAATGATTCTGCTGTAAAAGAAATTACATCCGCATATTTATCTGACGCTACAAGCAAAGAAACTGTACCGGGAATGGAAGACGTCGCTGTTGTCTTGGAAGAAGGCCAGATAAAGAAGGAAGTCTTGGCCGCTACTGATAAAGTAATGAAAAAGTTTCAACAGAAAAATATTTTAGAACATGAACGAAGAGTGGATGGACGTAAGCTAGATGAAACTAGAAAAGTTACGGTAGAAGTTGGCGTTTTACCACGAACTCACGGCTCAGCTTTGTTTACCCGCGGCGACACCCAAGTGCTAAGTACAGTTACTTTAGGGTCAAAGGGTGATGAGCAACTTTTGGATGGAATGGAAGATCCAACAGATGGAACAGCGAAAAGATATATTCATCACTATAATTTTCCAGGTTATTCCGTTGGAGAAGTTTCGCCGTTGCGCGGTCCGGGCAGAAGAGAAGTTGGACATGGTGCTCTGGCAGAACGTGCGGTTGAACCGATGCTCCCTGCGCAAGAAGATTTTCCCTACACGATGCGCTTGGTTTCCGAAGCAATATCATCAGATGGCTCTACATCAATGGCGTCTACTTGCGGTTCTACCTTAGCTTTAATGGACGCAGGTGTTCCAATTAAAGAGATGATTGGTGGAGTTGCAATGGGTCTGGTCCTTGATGAAGAAACAGGGAAATTTAAGGTGCTGACCGATATCGCGGGAATCGAAGACTTCAATGGACACATGGACTTTAAAG
>JBKJSV010000054.1:0-7800 GCA_046595755.1 Candidatus Doudnaibacteriota bacterium
ACGGAAATACCCGTACATGTCGCTGACGACCCTCTTACGGCGGTTTGTAGGGGCACAGGTGTAGTTGTTGAGGACTTAGAAACTCTGAAGGACGTTTTGGTTAATACGTCTTTCGAAAAAACACCTCGCTAAGAGGTGTTTTTTAAAATATCTGTTTTAGGTCACCAAGTTCTTCAATCGTTTTCCAGGCACTTTTACTAATCTTAGAATTAGTAAAAGTGATTCCGCGCCTCGTCTCGATAAAAAGTGAGTAGTCATTGTCTCCGTCACCCACGGCAGCGCACGACTTAGTGCTTATTTTTAAATTTTTGCAAATTTTGCGCAACATTTTCAATTTGGCGACCGGGTCATCACCAATCGTTTCTATTTTGACCAGGGCACCTTTATTATAATGGAAGGTGTTGTTCGCTAAAGCCAACTCTTGGGGAATGTTCAAGTCTACCGCCACCTTCTTAACAATACTGTCCATTGCTCCGGAGATAATCGCCACTTGATAACCCTTACGCTGCAGGTATTTAATTGTTTGCTTGGCGCCTCTTAAATATCGATAATTGTGCAAAGTTTTTTCTACGTGGGTTTTCCTAGGGGTCCCACGGAGCAAATAAGTTTTAAAAAGCAATGCAATCCATTTTTTATATGATAGCTTGCCTGCCGAGTACAAATCAAACAGATCCTGGTCTTCTTTCGGCGTCATTCCTAGTGCCAAGTTTAGATCGTACCATGAATCTTGTTTAATCAATGTTTTGTTTAAATCGAATACTATTAGCTTAATTTCATTGGGCATGCTCGTATTTTACCATTGTTCTCAATTAAGATAAACTGATCTTATATGAGGTTTTTTTCTCGTTCAGTAACCGTGTTCGTTTTCCTTTTAACCGTCACTTTGGTGATGATTTTTTTGCATATCCGCGGAGGGACCAAAAAAATGGAAAGTGCTGCGACCCAGGCCCCCCGCCCGATTATCTATGTTTTGAATGGGGTAGGGAGCTCTTTTAAATCTTTTTTTACTTATTTTTCCTCGGTTTCCAAAGTGAATAAAAAGAATGCTGAGCTTTCCGCAGACGTGCTTCGACTGCAACAGGATAACATTGTTTTGCAGCAGTATCGTTTGGAAAATGAGAAATTGAAAAAAGAGCTGGCGTATCGAGCCGTTCCAAAGTTTAGTTTGATATCTGCGACCGTTATTGCGAAAGATCCAACCGGTTACAGCCAGGCAGTAATTTTGAATGTAGGTGCCAGTGATGGGGTTACAGCTGGTGCTGGAGTTATGGCGCAAGGTGTGTTAATAGGTAAGATTGTTAGTGTCGAGGGCTTTACGTCTAAGGTTTTATTAGTTACTGACCCTCAAAGCAGTATTGATGCACAAGTCAGCGCCACTGGTGACAATGCAATTGCGAGGGGGTCTTATGGTTCGGGGATAATAGTTGATATGGTTTCCCAAAACGTTACCTTAAACAAAGGAGACGAAATAGTTACTGCGGGCCTTAGTGCCGATTTGCCCCAAGGTATTTTAATTGGCACAGTAGGTCAGTTACAATCTCAAAAAAACGATTTACTCCAGAAAGCTACTTTGGTTTCTAGCACGGATTTAAAAAATATTAGATTCGTTTCGGTTATAAAAAAATGATAAAAGTCCTAATTTATTTTTTGTCGATAATCGTATTACTGGCTTTAAATGTAGTCTTCCCAAAATTTTATTATGGGGTTCCTAATTTTTTGTTATTGCTAGTGGTTGTTTATGCATTTAGAAAAGATAACCCAGATTATCTATGGATTGCTTTTGGCGCCGGATTTTTCTTGGATTTATATAGCAATTCATTCTTTGGGACATATACCATTTCTTTTATTCTCATTTCTGTGATAATAAATTACACAACCCGTTCTTTCTTTAGCGCGGACCCTTCAATTGTGTATTTCGCTATTGTTACTGCGGTTTCAAACCTAATGTTAGTTGGAATGCTCTTTTTGTTTAGCTCTATTGGTATGCGCTTTCAACCAGGGCTTAGCGAAGTTTCCGGAGTGTATTTAAACCAAAAAATTTGGATAGATTTATTCTTCAATATAGTTTTCGTTGCCCCGGTTTATTATCTTTCTTCAGTAAATGAGAGGATAATTGAACACTATTCCAGGCAAAATCAAGGATTAATTTAGCACGATGAAAGACCCTTTCTCAATATACAATTCAAAATTAAGCAGCCAAAACAACTCTCATAAAATTGACTGGGAGGAAGGGGCCCTATTTCAGGCTGAGGAGCCGGACGATTATTACGAAGGCCACGCCGTAGACTCCCAAATCTTCTATTACATAGGTGGCTTGCTTATAGTGTTCCTTATCCTGACTGTTCGCTTGGGTTTTCTTCAAATTGTTCAAGGCAAGGATTTCCGCGTGCTGGCCGATAACAATCGTTTACGTATTCAACAAATCTTAGCGCCACGTGGTATTGTTTACGATTCTCATAATCAACCTTTAGTAGAGAACATTCCTAGTTTCGAGTTGGTTGCAATCCCTGCCGATTTAGATGAAGAGAATGTTGACGCTGCGTTATTGGAACTCTCTAAAATTGCGAGTTTCGACATTGCGGAGACAGCAAAGAAAATTAAACAAGAGGGTTCAAAATCTTATCGAATCGTTCCGATAGCAGAGAACTTACCAAAAGACGTAGCTTTGCTTTTTGAGTCGCAAGCGAATAATTTTCCAGGTTTTGCAATTCAACATAACCCAATTAGGCAATACAAAGAGCCTCAAATATTCTCGCACTTATTAGGGTACACAGGTAAGATTACCGAGAAAGAATTGGATCAGAATAAAGCAGAGGGCTACGCCTTAAATGACTATATCGGTAAAAACGGTGCAGAGCTTTCATACGAAAATTTTCTAAAGGGTGTTCATGGTCAAAAACAAATTCAAGTGGATGCAAAAGGGAATTTGAAAAATATCCAAGGTGAGGTAGCCGCACAGCCGGGTAGTTCCTTGGTGTTAAATATTGATGGGGAGCTACAGCGCCAATTGTACAAGAATATTGTGGCTCGCAATGGTAATAAGAAAGCTGCCGCAGTTGCAGTAAATCCTGCTACCGGAGAAGTGCTGGCTTTAGTTTCTTTGCCAGGCTATGATAACAATCTTTTTTCGAGAGGGATAAGTCAAAAAGACTATTCTCTTTTAGTTAACGATCCTCAAAAACCACTTTTTAATCGCGCAATTACAGGTACTTATCCTCCTGGTTCGACAATCAAACCTGCTATCGCTGCTGCTGCTCTTCAAGAAAACGTTGTCACCGACAAAACAATTATTTTCGATAATGGAGATTTAGTTTACGGAGGTTATCACTTCCGTGGTTGGAAGTTAGACGGCTTGGGGCCAATGGATATGCGTTCCGCCATCGCTATGTCTTCTGACATTTATTTTTACACTATTGGTGGTGGGCAAGCGGCCCTAAATATACCAGGTCTTGGCCCCGATCGTTTAGCTAAGTACTACTCCTTGTTTGGCATGGGGCAAAAGTTAGGTATTGATTTACCGGGCGAGCAGCCGGGCGTGGTCGCTGATCCGGCTTGGAAGAAAAAAGCTTTCAAGGATCCTGAAATGCAAATGTGGTACCCAGGTAACACCTATCATATTTCGATAGGGCAAGGAGATATGTTGGCAACACCATTGCAAGTGGTAATGTGGACCACAATAGTCGCTAATGGAGGAACTCTTTATCGTCCCCATGTTTTGAATAAGGTAACCAATAACGAAGGTGAAGTGATATTTGAGAACCATCCTGAAGTTATTAGAGCAGGTTTTATCGATCCAAAGAATATTCAAATTATTAGAGAAGGCATGCGCCAAACTGTAACTAGCGGCACCGCTCGTAGTTTGAATACTTTACCTATAACCTCTGCGGGGAAAACGGGGACTGCTCAGTTTGATGGCGCAGATCCGAAGGCTACCCATGCTTGGTTTACTGTATTTGCTCCTTACGAAAATCCTCAAATTGCAATCACAGTTTTAATAGAAGCAGGAGGGGAAGGCTCCTCGGCAGCTTCTCCGGTAGTCAAAGAAACATTAAAGTGGTGGGCTGAGAACAGAAATAAATGATTATAGATGGAAAACAAGTTTCATTAAATATTTTAGAGCAACTTAAAAAAGAAGTTGCGCTTCTTTCTTTTCGTCCGAAATTAGTTGATGTTGTTGTCGGAGATGATCCCGTTACAGAGTCTTATGTTCGAATTAAATCAAGGAGAGCCCTGGAAATAGGTGTTGATTTTGAGATTAGTCGTTTTCCTGAGGATGTTTCTGAGTCTGAGTTGGAACTGGAAGTGGAGAACATCAACCGTTTGAAAAATATTTGTGGGCTTATTATTCAGCTACCCTTGCCGGCTCATTTAGATAAACAAAAAATTTTAGATAAGATTGATCCTCGGATAGATGTGGATATGCTTTCTAATAAAAATTTTCAAGAGTTCTATGGTGGTGAATCAAAATTGGTTCCTCCTACCGCCGCCGCTGTATTGAATTTACTTGGGAGTGTCGAACCAAATCTTATAAATAAGAAAATTTTAGTTATTGGCGCAGGGGACCTTGTCGGTAAGCCGGTGGCTTTTCTTTTGAAGAAAGAGGGCGCTCTAGTAACTGTCGCTGACAAAGAAACTAAAGATTTGGTAACTCCGGCACTGGCAGCCGAAATTATCATTTCAGGCACGGGAGTGGCCAAATTAATAACCGCGGAAATGGTGCACAGTGGCACTGTTATTATCGATGCTGGGACGGCTGAATCAGCCGGTGGAATATCCGGAGATGCCCATTTTGAAGCCCTAAAAGACAAAATTAGGGCTATTACGCCAGTTCCTGGGGGTGTTGGACCGGTAACTGTGGCGATGTTGTTGAAGAATGTTGTTGAGGTGGCAAAAGGTCATAGAATTTAAGAGCAAACCAAGCAAGTTAAATACCTTGCTTTTTTTGTAGGTATATGGTATAGTGTTAAAATCGGTCCAAATGGGTCGATTTCAAAGGGGGATTTGTTCTTTAAATCTCTTCTATAACACTCTTACACAGAGGCTCAGTATGCGTACCCGCAAGCTGTTGATTACCCTGTTCAGCCTTTTCATCGGAGCGTGCTCGGGGGCCGATTCTGTCGCGCCTATCTCCGCGCCGCCGATGAAGCAGGACTTCGTCATGGCGATCGTCGCCGATGGAGGGCAGGATGGCTACATCGTGGGAGCTCAGATGACCCGCGACCTCGCCGACGGATTGTCCCTGTGGAGCAATTTCTACGGGAATACCGTATACATGGAGCAGAAGGGCGACGAAAGCGTCGCGCTCGTACAGGACCTCTTCGACGCCATGAAGGTCGAGGCAGTCAGTTTTGCCTTCAGGGGCAAGCTGCGTGTCGACACATCATCGGCCAGCTCCGTACGACTCGTTTCGTACATCAACTACGCACGCGAGCTCGTGGTTCGGTATGCCGGTCAGAACCAGTTCAACCAGGAGCGGTGGGACGTATACGGCGACTCGTCGAAAATGTTCGTCACGGCGGTAGCTGCGGAGCAAGTTTTTCGCAGCAACGCGCGGGAGCCAAACCTCTCAAGCGTAGAGCATGCGTTTGGTGTGAATCTCCGGTGCGTCAAGCCCGGAACCACCTACGTGACCGTCGAGCAAGACCCGACGATCAATGTGAAGTTCCGGCTGGGGATGCAGTATGCCTACCGCTTCACTCCGGTACGGATCATTCAGGTCTCCTGCTACGCCGGCGAGTCCTTGCCTAGTTCGGTGCGGATCGCAATGGAGCAGCAGAAGCTTTCGCCAGTCCGCACGCCGCTCGGTGACTCGGCGCTGATCCGGTAAGTCGGCCGGTGCAAGAGAGAATAGAAGAAACGCGCCTTTCGGCGCAATAGCAGCCTCGCTAAGAGGTAACCCGGAGCTTCGCCTATTGTTGGTGAAGCTCCTTTTTATTTATTGACAAAGAACGCTGAATATCCTACCATTAGACCAGCGTAATCGCCTTGTGTCTTAGGCAGTTCGCGTTTATTTTTTAAATATTACAAAATGAGCCAGAGAAAATTTTTATTAACACCTGAGGGTTTACAAAAACTTAACGACGAGTTGAAAGTGTTGATAAACGAAAAAAGAAAAGAAGTAATTGAAAGAATACAGGAAGCTGTGGCTCATGGCGACCTTTCCGAAAATGCTGATTACGCGCAGGCTAAAGAAGAGCAATCTTTTATCGAAGGTCGTATCCAAGAAATTGAAGACATGGTAAAGAATGCGGAAATCATCGATACCCATGCTAAGCACAATTCTGTAACGATTGGATCGACAGTCCAAATTTTAGTAACAGATGATAAGGGCGCAAAGAATGAAAGAAAGTATGCAATAGTTGGTTCTAACGAGGCCAATCCATCTGATGGTAAAATTTCTAACGAGTCGCTTGTCGGAAAGGCTTTACTGGGAAGAAAAGTTGGAGAGAAAATAAAGATACCTACTCCGGTTGGTGATATGAATTACGAAATAACGCACATAGTATAGAGTCTAATATAAAATACCCCGATTACATCGGGGTATTTTATATTACCAACATCTGGCACCGTCAGTGTGAACGGAGAGGGATAGGGTTGCGGGGGAGAGTCCCGAGCAAGGTCCGGAACTATTACGGCGAGGGTCTTTAAATTCTGGGTGTTGATTTATTTCTGCTAAGGTCATGTCGGTAATATTGTAACTCATAATTTTGTAATCTTTTGACGTTCCCATAAAAACGTAGCAGTTTTGTCCGGCGCTAACATTCATAGCAGGGTCTCGAGGTAGCGAAGAAGCAAAACTAGGTACTATACCTGGAATAAGCGCGTTCGGGCTTGTTACCGTTGTGCTAAACCCGGCGCACTCACTATATGAGGGGCTTGTTACGGTTCCAGGTACAAAGTTATTAGTAAGAAAGTAAAGCTCTACTGCCGCGGACATCTGTTTTAAGTCTGAAATTCTTTTGGTTATGCGAGCTTGTTTCCTGGAGTTATTTAAGGCAATTAAGGTAATTGAAGCTAGTAACCCGATTATTGCAATCACTATTAAAAGTTCTATTAGGGTAAATGCTTTGATTTTAATTTTTGACATTTGATTCATTATATCATGAAATGTTCCGTTGCTGATAAGTCTTAAAATTGTTATAATTTAAGCAATTATTGAAACTAATTTTGATACAAATGGCTGAAGAAAACCAGATAAAACCAGAAGGCAGAATCGAAGATATTATAGAATTCCGCAAGAAAAAGTTAGAGGCTTTAAAAGCTGAGGGTATTGATGCGTACCCATCTGATAGGCGCAGGGATCACACTAATCAGCAGGCACTGGAAAACTTTGAGCAGTTGGCGGAGAACAAAAATCCTGTTACCGTCGTGGGAAGAATTCGTTCAATACGAACGATGGGTAAAATTACTTTTGCTCATATTGAGGATGGCACTGCCAAGCTGCAAGTAATTTTTAAAGCCGATAGTTTAGGGGATAAATTTAATCTTCTAAACCTTTTTGATTTAGGTGATTTTATTGAAGTAACCGGTGTGATGTTTAAAACTAAGACTGAAGAGAAGACAGTGGAGGTGCAAGATTTTAGAATTCTAGCAAAAGCCTTACGACCATTACCAAGTGAACATTATGGCTTGTCGGATATGGAAATAAGGTTGCGTCAAAGATATTTGGACTTGGCGATGAACCCAGAAGTGCGAGAGATGTTTGTTAAAAAATCAAAATTCTGGGCGTCAATGCAAAAATTTTTAGTTGATCGTGAGTTTTTGCAAGTGGAAGCGCCGGTGTTGGAACCTATTCCAGGC
>JBKJSV010000067.1:0-3512 GCA_046595755.1 Candidatus Doudnaibacteriota bacterium
TAAGGCAAGTGATATGGTTTTTGATGCTTTCGATAGGGCGCTAAAGCGTGGAGTTGAAGTCAGAATTTTATTAGATGGCTTTGGCGGGTTGGGGGTAGACGATGATAGATTAGAAAAGTTTGCAGAACTAGGAGGTAAATACTGTTGGTTTCGCAAAGCGCACTTCGGAAAGTTAACTCGTTTCTACAAACGGAATCACAGAAGAGCGATTGTTGTAGATGGACAAGTTGGGTTCTTAGGTGGCGCAGCCGTAGAAGACAAGTGGTTAGGTGATGGGTCAAATCCTGAAAGCTGGCGCGACTCTATGGTTATGGTGACGGGATCAATGGCGGAAAATTTACAATCGGCCTTTTCTCAGGTTTGGGCAGATACCCAGGGAGAAATTTTTGTCGGACCGAAGTTCTATCCAAATAACAGGGAAGAAAGACGAGATCAGAATCTTTCAAAACATATTTCAGTTATTAGTTCTCCGACTTCGGAGTTTCATCCGATGAGCAATGTTTTTTATCTAACATTTCGAGCAGCTAGAAAGTCTATTTACACGACACACTCATATTTTGTACCCGATAAAGCACTGCGAGAAATCTTAATAGAGCGCGCTAAAGCTGGGGTGGATGTTAGGGTGCTTTTGCCAAATAAGTACATAGATGGGCAGACGATTCGTTGGGCTAGTCATAGGTATTTCGAGGAGTTCTTAGAAGCAGGCGTTAAGATTTATGAATATCAGCCAACCATGATCCACTCTAAAACAATCGTGGTTGATGGTTTGTGGTCCGTGGTCGGATCCGCTAATTTGGACGTCCGTTCTACGGAGTTAAACAAGGAAAATGTTTTGTGTATTCTTGATAAAGAATTTGCATCTGAGCTGGAAAAAACATTTATGGAAGATATCGAATTAGCAAAAGCAATGCGATTGGGTACGTGGAGTAAAAGGGCATGGCCGAGAAAGCTACGGGAAAGAATCGCTGCTCTGTTCGAAGAGCAATACTAGCCAAGTTTATCTAAAAGCAAACAGAGTTCCTCTCGTGAGAGAAGAACTCTGTTTTTTGTTCGGACGGCGCCGCAGCGATGGTTGGCACTAGTAAAAGAGCGACGAATTCATCGCCTGGGCTCGGTTGTACTCGCGGGCAAACTCGTCGGTGCAGATTTTTTCCGCATCTTCCTCCGTCATTCCGGCGCGCTTCATCAGCTCGGGGAATCGATCGGTTCGGTAGTACTGGTACCCGAAGTTATACAGCCTCCAGAGTCCCAGTGCCAATAGCGCTAGTACCGCGATTGCGATCAGGGCTGCTTGTCCTGCCTCGGCGACTGTAACCGCTGTCGATCCGTCCATTAGGTCCTCCGTGGTGACCCGTGGGATTTCAATAACAGGATTATGGCAGGAAAATGACGTTTATGCAATATCCGAATTTGGGAGGGGTTGGCTCTCGGTTATTTCCGGAGCTTCTGGAAGTTTAATCTTTTCTACCAGCTCTTCGAACTCTGGTAGATCTTTAACACTTTGTAGCCCCATGTGTTGTAAGAATTCGATCGTTGTCTCGTATAGAATTTGTCTGGAATCTTTTGGATTCGGTGTTTTTTGGATTAATCCACGAATCAGTAAGTGTCTAATGCTGTATTGGCAGTTAACACCGCGAATCGCTTCGATTTCTCCTTTCGAGATTGGCTGTCGGTAAGCAATTATTGCAAGAGTCTCGATACTGGCATCAGTTAATTTTTCTCTCAAATCTGAATTTAAATAATTTTTTACTGCAGTGCTATTTTGAGAATTCGTTGATAGCTCCCACAGCCCATTTGAATTTAATAAAATAATACCGCTATCTTTTCGGCTTTCTTTAATTTCCTCCAAAGCCTTTTCTACAACAGCGAGATCTTGTTCTAGGTATTTGGCGATGCTTTTGGAGGCTAGCGGTTTTCCCGCAACAAATAAAATACTTTCAATTTCACTATGCAATTGGTTCATGGTTCTTTTTGATTATTATTTCTGAAAATATCTCCTCTTGATCTACTATTAAGATACGCTGCTTGATAAGTTCTAACAGCGCTAGGAAAGTAACAATTACTTCGGTTTTATCTTTTGCTGTAGCGATTAAGTCCGACATTTTTGTTTGAATGCGGTCTGTTAACATCTCCTGCAGAGAGGCGATCTTATCTTGAATTGATATCGCTTCTTTGACAGTAGCATTGGGAAGGTTATTAATTTCTTCTAAAGAGTTAAGAATATTTAAAATACTGTCGCGTAGCTTGTCATTCGTAATCTCAGGGTCGGGAAAAAAAGAAATTTTCTCTTCAAAACTTACATCCCTTGAGAAAGACTGCTCGCGTTTATTATCCAATGTTTTTAAAAACTTCGCAGCTTCCTTAAATTTCTTATAGAGGACAAGTTTTTGCTCTAAGTCGATAGCAATTTCCTCTTCTTCTTTGTCGAGTTGAAGAGTCGGTAAAATTGCTTTTGATTTTATAACCAAAAGTTTAGCAGCGACTGAAAGGTAATCTGCTAAGGAAGTTGGATCGATGGTATCTAAATTTTTGATGTGTTGTAAAAACTGTTCAGTCACTGCAGCAATAGATATCTGAGTAATATCCATTTTCTGTTGTTCGATTAACTGGAGCAATAAATCCAGAGGACCATTAAATTGTATTATGTTAACTTGCAATTTTTGTTTCTATGAGTTGGATTATTTCTTTAAAACGTCCAGTTTTATATGCACATCTTTCAGTTGCTTCTCTGTAACAATTGAAGGAGCGCCTAACATAAGGTCTTCGGCTTTGCCGTTTTTTGGGAAAGCGATTATTTCACGAATATTTGCTTCGTCATTTAATACCATGAAGATACGGTCGATTCCGGGAGCGTTCCCTGCGTGTGGCGGAGCGCCAAAGCTAAATGCTTCAATCATATGACCGAATTTTTCGATAACTTGCTCTTTTGTGTATCCAGCGATTTCAAAAGCCCTGAACATAGTTTCAGGTAGGTGGTTTCTAACTGCTCCAGAAGAACATTCGTAGCCATTGGCAACGAGATCGTATTGGTAAGCGGTTATCTCCAAGGGGTCTTTACTATTGAGGGCGTCTATCCCTCCAACTGGCATTGAAAATGGGTTGTGTTCAAAGTCCAACTTATCTTCGATATCACTCCAAGAGTACATTGGAAAATCATAGATCCAAGCCCAAGCCATTACATTGGGATCCTTTAAGCTGAGAATGGAGCCAAGGTTGTTGCGAATCTTGCCTAAAGTTTTATTCACAATTTCTCTTTTATCTGCTCCAAAGAAAATAATATCTCCTTTATCGGCGTCTACTTTCTTGATTATTTCTTGTGTCAGGTCATCCCCAAGAAATTTCACAATTGGGGATTTAATTCCGTCTTCTCCCAAGACAATGTACGCCAAACCTTTTGCGCCTTCATTTTTCGCGATTTCTGTTAGTTCGTCAATTTGAGAACGAGTAAAAGCTGAAGCACTTCGCGCGACTATAGCCTTGACTACCCCTCCTTCACTAACAGCGGAGGAGAA
>JBKJSV010000017.1:0-3776 GCA_046595755.1 Candidatus Doudnaibacteriota bacterium
GTTCTCTCTTAGGCTTATACGCACTCTAATATTGTCATATACCAAAGTGGAAAAAAGTAAAACTACAAAAATTAAAGAGCGATTCTTCATCGCTCTAGCCTAACACTTTGGTATTAAATATTTCTTAGTTAATCTTCTTGTCTGGCAATTCTCCGACTAGTCTCTCGTTTTTTGATACTCTCGCGTTTGTCATATTTCTTTTTTCCGTGACCAATGCCAATTTTTAACTTTACCAAACCCTTACGGCCTTCTAAAATTTCCAAAGGCATAAAGACGTTGCCTTTTTCTTTTCCAACCAGCGAATCAATTTCTTTACGACTAAGTAAAACTTTCCTGTCCCTGTCCGGATCGATGCCTTTTGTTCCTTCGGCATTTCCGGCATATTTGTAAGGAGTGATGTGCGCTTTAGTTAAGTAAACTTCTCCGCCACGTATAGTGACATAAGCGCCTTTTAAAGAGGCTTGGCCGGCTTTAAGGCTCTTAACTTCTCCGCCGGACAATACTAAGCCCGCAATAAGTTCATCACTTATCGCGAAATCAAAATATGCTTTGCGGTTGTTTACTAGAGACTTCATATCTTCATTTTATGCTATAATTTTGGATATGAAAAGGTACGTACAGAAGTTACTTTCCGAGGTTTTGGGTAATATGTTTGAAAACGGACAAATCGGGGCTTTGCCCGATTTTCGTTTAGATGTGCCTAAAGAAAATTTTGGCGACTACACCACCAGCGTCGCTTTAACGATAGCCAGGGAAGGTAAGTTCCAACCAAACGATGTCGCGGACATAATTGCGCGAGAACTTAAACAATTAGATAGTCATGGCATGTTCAAGGACGTTATTGTGGTTAACGGCTTCGTAAACATTTTTATTTCTGAAAAGTTTGTCGCTGAGAACGTTTTAAAAATGCAAAACAGAATTGAAATTTCACCGATCGGTATCGACTCGAATGGAAAACAAAAAAAAGTTGTTTTTGAGTACTCTAGTCCTAATACCAACAAGCCCTTGCATATTGGGCATACCAGGAATGATCTTTTTGGTACCGCTTGTATAAATTTATTACGCGCCACTGGGCACGAAGTTATCGCGGCTGAAGTTATAAATGATCGTGGCGTTCATATCATGAAAAGTATGTTGATGTATATGAAGTTTGGTAAAGATCAAACGCCAGAACAAGCCGGAGAGAAATCGGATCATTTTGTCGGAAGGTTTTACGCGATGTTTGAAAAGGAGAATCAAAGCAGTAATACGGAAGGGGAACCAACTTCATTAGAACAAGAAGCTCAAGATCTTTTGCAGAAATGGGAAGCAGGGGACAAGGAAGTGCGAGCGCTTTGGAAGAAAATGAATCAATGGTTCTTTGAAGGGGTAAAGCAGACTTATGCTCGAGAGGGTTCGGTTTTCGACGATGTTGAGTTTGAATCGAATATTTACGACAAAGGACGAGAGTTGGTAATGCAAGGAGTAGTGGACGGGATATTCCAACAGGAAGAAGATGGTAGTGTCTCTGTGGATCTAACTGATCAGGGTTTGGACAAAAAATATTTACTTCGCAAAGATGGTACGACTATATACATTACCCAGGATATGTATCTTTGGTATTCGCGCGCTCAGAAGTTCAATCCAGACATAGCCATCGTTACTACAAGCGCTGAGCAAGCCTATCATTTTAATGTGCTTTCAAAAATCTTTAGTCTATTAAAATTTCCATGGGCGGAGAATTTTAAACATTTGCCATACGAACACGTTTTCTTAGGTAAAAGCAAAATGTCTTCGCGCTTAGGGAATGCTGTTAGCGCGGACGAACTCCTAGAGATGACCAAGAATAAAGTTAAGGAGACTATGCTGGCTTCTCAGAAAATCAAGGCCTCTGTAGAGGATGAAGACTTGCTTGAAACGATTGCGTTTGGAGCAATTAAGTATGGTTACTTAAAGTATGATCGAAACACAAAGATTTATTTTGATCTTGATGAAACCATTGCGATTGAAGGAAACACCGGTCCGTATTTACAATACACTTACGCCCGCATCCAAAGTATCTTGGAAAAAGCTGGAACTTTTGATATTGAACTGCCTCTATTGCTTGTTGAATCTACCGAGCAAGCTTTAATGCGACACCTCCTGCATTATAATGAAACTGTCGGTTCTGCTGCGAAAGATTTCCGTCCAACTTCGGTTTGTAATTATTTATTTGAATTGTCGTCCAAATTTAATTCCTTTTATGACCAAGTCTCAGTTTTAAGCGCAGATACCGAAGAGTTGAAGAAGCAGCGCTTAAATTTGCTAAAAGCGGTTGCTAACACCTTGCAGCACGGCCTAGGCTTATTAGGTATTAAAACCGTAGAGAAGATGTAGGCTTAAGCTTTGGCGGATACTTTTTATTCGTGGTATAATATTTTTACAAAAGCGTTCGACCTGTTATCAACAGGGAGCTGGGTTAAGAAAGTCCGTTCTTTAAGAACGTGGCAAATAGACAACCTCGGTAACTGTCCGTAATCAGTAGAATTAAGCACCAATCAAGATGGTACCTCGCAGAATCAGCGATCTTGAAGAAGGGTGTTTTTTATTTTTTAAATAAACATATGACAGAAGAAGATATATTAAAATTTTGGGACGAGAATAAGATTTTTCAGAAGAGTTTGGAAAAAACTAAAGAAGGAACCCCTTACGTTTTTTATGATGGGCCTCCGTTTGCAACTGGGTTGCCGCACCATGGTCATATCTTAGGCTCAGTGGCAAAGGACGTCTTTGGCCGCTATTGGACAATGAAAGGTTTTAACGTCCAGCGCCGTTGGGGTTGGGATTGTCACGGCTTACCTATTGAACAACTTGTTGAGCAGAAACTTGGTATTTCTGGGAAAAAGCAGATTGAAGAAATTGGTGTTGATAAATTCAATGACATTTGTCGAGAAAATGTTTTGACCTACGTTGGGGAATGGGGCAAAATGGTTCGCCGAATTGGACGTTTTGTAGACTTTGATAATTCTTACAAAACTATGGACTCCAAGTACATGGAGTCTGTTTGGTGGGCGTTAAAGCAGACCTGGGAAAAAGGTTTAATTTACGAAGGCCGTAAAGTTTTAATGTATTGTCCGCGCTGCGAAACTCCTGTCTCAAATTTTGAAGTTGCTTCTGATAATTCTTACGATGATGTCGCAGAGGAATCTGTTTATGTAAAAGCAAAGATCACCAGCGGGTCTTTTTCGGGCGCTCATTTATTAGCTTGGACCACAACGCCCTGGACTTTACCGGGAAATTTGGCTATGGCAGTCGGTGCGGACATTGATTATGTTCTTGTCAGTCCTAGTGCCGCCGATTTAGAGAGTGGTATGCAAGAAGGACAATACATTTTAGCGAAGAGGCGTGTTGAAATTTTATTTAATAACCCGCAAATAGTTAAAGAGTTTAAAGGTTCTGAACTGGCTGGGCTTTCCTATGAAAAACTTTTTGATATACCTCAGATGCAAACAGAAAGATCTTTTAAGGTTTACACCGCGGATTTTGTAAGCACTGAGGACGGAACCGGCATTGTACATACCGCGGTTGTTTACGGTGAAGATGATTACAACTTAGGTTTAAAAAATGGTTTACCAGTTGTTCAGTTGTTGAACGCCCAGGGGCACTTCAATGATTTAGCGCCTGAATTCTTACGCGGCAAATACTATAAGAAAGGCGAGAAGGATATTTTAGTGTTGTTAAAGGAACAGGGTAAGATTCATAAAACAGAAGTTTATTCCCACTCTGTGCCTTTTTGTTGGCGCTGCGGAACTCGATTG
>JBKJSV010000061.1:0-3766 GCA_046595755.1 Candidatus Doudnaibacteriota bacterium
GTTCCGGACAGTTCTTTACCACCAGTAATGTTGTATACAGCCATAAAATAGATTAAATATTACCTGCTCATTATAGCACACGATTTTTGCCGAGAGCGACGAAATCCGCTAAAATACCAGCATATGACCTCACGTTCTAGATACACTCTAATCGCCACCGGAATCGTGGCTTTTATTATACTAACTCCTTTTTTCTATATTTTTGTTCGTGGTCTGAAATACGACTCTACAAACCAACGTTTCGTCAAAACCGGCACTCTTTCTGTAAAAACTAATCCGACGGGGGCCGTCGTATATTTGAATGGTAAAGAAGAGGCTAAAACAAATACCAACATTCGTTTCTTAGTACCAGGAGATTACGACGTTCAGATAACAAAAGAGGACTACTTTGCCTGGAGCAAACGCTTAAATATTCGCGAGCAATATGTGACATGGGCAAATATAGACTTACCCGAAATAACTCTTTTTTTAGCAGAGCCGGTTAAACATGTACTAGCAAAAGACGTCTCTAACTTTTTTGCCGGTAAAAATCGCATCATCGCTTTGAAAACTGAACAATTACTGGTAGCAGAAATTAGCTCGGAAGAATTCACCACAATTACCTTACCAAAAGAATTTTTGGGTTCCGAAATCACCTCATCCAAGGATGAGGATTATTTCCTTATATCCAACTCCGATTTTACAGGCATTTTTGATGCAAAAACCAATTTGTTTAGCGATATCACTAACCTTGTGGCGCAACAAGCAGCCTATACATCAACAAATCAGTTTCAAGCTTCAGAGAATATTTTGAAACTTTCCAATGATAATAAGCTTTACCAACTTAAAGACGGGACTGTTTACAAAATCGATTGGCGCGACAATAAAAAAGAAATTCTAATTGACAGTGTTCTGGCTTTCCAACCCCACGCTGCCGGTATCTATTACATCTCTATAGTGCAAGATGAGAAAGGAATTCAGCGCCACCTGATGCGGGCACAAAATTCTGGAGATCAACCAACCAAGCTAATTGAAAACCTGCCATCCTTCAGGACCGCCGACCTTGCACTTTCAGATAAAAACCAACTATTCATACTTGGGGACGGCTCGCTGTACGATCTCAGTAATAATATAAATAAAATTGCGGATTACGTTCAAAAAATAAGCATAGATAATGAAAATGAAAAGATGCTCTATGCAACACAAAACGAAATTAATATCTACGACTTAAACACCACCGCAAAACATTTAATTACTAGGTCCTCACAGCCAATTAAAAACCCTATTGCCCTGCATGAGTTAGGCTGGGTTTTCTTTGACAGTGATAATCGCCTGCAGAACATAGAAATGGATAACCGCGATCATCAAAATAACTACACTTTTGCCCCGACCAGTGAAAATTCAAAATTCTTTCTTCAGAACAAGGCCAAAGAACTTTACCTCCTGAACCAAGGAGACCTGATAAAAATGAAGCTTAGATAAATAAAAAAACAATGCCTCGACTCCAAATTGGAATCGAGGCATTTTCAATCAAACGCAAAGCAATCACCCTACCACTGAGGCGATCTCAGCCAGCTAGGGACCATTGCTTTCTGAAGAGCATCCGGAAGCTGATCCTTTCGGACCGTACCATGAGGCCGCCGACAAACCGAGTGGATTATGGTAAGGTCGGCGCGGTCAAGCCAGAAGTCCTCGGCCGTTGCATAGCTCTCGGCATTCGGCGCTCGACCCGGCTGGGTCTTGGGGCAACCGCACAGAAAACTTGGAACCTTCATGTTGACCGAAATTCGCTGCTCGTCTTTCGTCTGGCAGCTTTGCCAAACGCTGCGTTTCCGAATCTTTTCCAGAAACCGATCAACGAACTGCTCCTCAGTGTAGCCCGGCGCCAAAGTTGAGGCGCTCACGCGGCTGAAAGAGCTCGGTCCCTGTGATTGCATCGACGTCATTGTCTTCCTCCTGGGGAATGTTGACCTACGTGAACGGGCAAAAGAAAAGCTCGACGTATCCGTCGAGCTTCGAATCGTGTTCAAGTTAGATCTATGAACGCAAAGAAGCCCTCAACGAGCGTGAGCGAATCAGAAACAGGTTCATAATAAATGAGCGCTTCTTTAATATCATAGAAGCATTTTAAACCTTCCCTAGAGCCTTGTCAATCGCGTTGTTCACAAGCTTATCCGCCTCAGAATTCTTCTCTCGATGGACATGGGTAAAATTTATTTGGGTGAAATTTTCAGCTAGACTCAAAACTTGAGCAGCTAAAGGCTTTAGAGATTCTTCTCTAATTTTATATAAACCGGTTACTTGCTTTACCACTAACTCACTGTCCAAATAACACTGGATGTTTTTCTGTTCGAGATCTCTTGCTCGCTCCAAGCCGGCAATCAAAGCACTGTACTCGGCATAGTTGTTAGTATGCTCGCCGATATATTTTTCCAGGTTTTCCAAATGCTTCTTGTTGCCGTTCTCATCTTCCAAATAAAAAACTACTCCGATACCGGCAGGCCCAGGGTTTCCTCTGGCTCCTCCGTCTGTAAAAATTACCAATCTTTTAACTTCAAAGTTATTATTCATGTTCCACCTCTTTAAAATCAATAATTCTTAATTTCAAATTCTTTCGACCTTGCCAAACATCAGTAAGAAGTTCAAAAACTAGATCGAGCTTTTTTCCAGAGTTTAGTTGTTCAACAAGCTTCCCAAAGTTAAACGCAATACATTTAAAAACTTTTTTTGTTCCATTCTCTAAACCCGCAGAAACTGTTAATTGTAAATGCTTCGCGTCTTTACCTACGCCTACGCAATCCACTACCGAGATACCTCTTACAACAAATTTAGGTTTAGTATTGTCTACACCAAATGGCTCAAAACTATCTATAATATCTGCTGTTTCCACTGAAATTTCTTCCGGCTTCATCTCAGCGTCTACATTTATTACTTTAGCTAAAGCCGACTGCTCTATATGAAGATCCGCAAATTCTAGGAGATTTTTATAAAAAATATCAATGTGCTCCGTTCGTAAAGTAAAACCGGCGGCGGCGGCATGTCCACCAAATTTAACCAACACATCTTTGGAATACTTTAAAGCCTCGACGACATTGAAACTGGGTATGCTTCTAGCGGATCCGGTTGACTCTACTTCACCCCGCTCCATTACAAGTACGGGCTTGCTGTATTCTTCGGCGAGCTTACCGGCCACCAAACCGACAACTCCCTTGGGCCATCCGGCACCAGAAATCATTAAAACTTTTCTTTCACTAATTAAGCTTAGCTGCTCACGAGCCTCGGACATAACTGTCTCAGTAATCTTTTGACGACGTACGTTTAAGGCATCCAAGTCTTCTGCTAAACGATGCGCTTCAATGGGGTCATTTGAAACTAGCAAATTAAACGCGCTGCTGGCGTGTTCTATTCGCCCTGCCGCATTGATTCGAGGGGCTAGTATAAAACCTAAGGTGTAAGTATCCAGTTTTTTATTAGCACACCCCGCTAACTCCAAGAGAATTTTTAATCCAGGCCATTTGGTTTTTTCCAAAACCTTCAAACCATATTTTACTAATATCCTATTCTCTCCTATTAGAGAATGGCAGTCCGCAACAGTTCCAATCGCTACTAAGTCGAGTAGCCACTTTTCGTAACCTTCGGCCAGATCATGCTTGTGCCGCATAGAAATAACCGCGGAAGCAAGCTTAAACGCAACCGCAACTCCAACCAATTGCTGATAAGAATAATTTTCTAAAGGGTTCTTAGGATTTATTAAAGCATAAGCAGTTGGGATCTCACCGGTTATTTC
>JBKJSV010000097.1:0-10478 GCA_046595755.1 Candidatus Doudnaibacteriota bacterium
ATTAAAGCCAGGGCTTCTATCTCCAAAGCGATAGGGTCTAGCTTGGCCATTTCGAAAATTTTCAAATAATTTCGTAATATGCTGTTAGGAACAGCAGTTATTAAAACTTTACTCCCGCCTATCGGAGTTTTTTCCAAGATAGTCCAAGAAAGCGTCATCTCAGTAATCGGCAAAGGAATGTATTTCTTAGCCTCAAATTCTATCGCGCTCTTTAACTCACTCTCTTTCAACGCCGGCATTTCGATAACCGAGGTGAAAACAGCGGAATTAGGGAAGGAAGCCACTACTTTATTAGTAGTAACACCCGCCTTTTGCATTAAAGTCTTTAAAACGGTGACTGTTTTCTCTACAACGTCTTCCCTATTTTCATCAATATCGAAAGGGACGTTGACTAAACCATACGTATCTAAAACGCGCTGATTGTCTTGTGTCGTAATCTGGACAATTTTGATATTGGTTGTCCCAATATCAATGCCGAGTATACTTTTTTTATTGGAGGAGAAAAACATTTATAAGTTTAGATTTTTATTTCAGAAGTCGACTTCTTTACTCGTTTATTATAAAAGACTTTACCCTGTTATGTCAAAGTTTCTAGCTTTACACCTTGCTCTCAAAATGGTAAGATCTTGAAGTATAAAATTGTAACTTGGGTGTGTAGCTCAGTTGGTTAGAGCACTTCACTGATAATGAAGAGGTCCGTGGTTCGAGTCCACGCACACCCACCATGAAAACCACCAATGAGATTCATCTTAGCTCCTCTAATAATAGCCTTAGGCATCCTGATGATGCGATATACTGTACAAATTACCGACTTTACTGGAAAAGTCGACTTCGCCGAAAAATACTTTGGAAAGGGTCTGGCGGCAGGAACATATACCTGGTGGCGCTTGGTCGGCCTGGTACTGGTAATTCTGGCGGGGCTGTGGTTTATTGGCCTTGGAAGTTCACTGGGAAGAGGTTTAGCAGGCATCCTTGGCGGCAATTAGAGTTTGTGCTAATATGTTTTGGCAATCAATGAACAGATGAGGGCCCTTAGCTCATCTGGTAGAGCGCCTGCTTTGCAAGCAGGAGGCGGCCGGTTCGAGTCCGGCAGGGTCCACCAATAAAGTAACCGTTACTTACGGTTATTTTTTTCGTATAGAAAGCCTAAATCAGCCGTTCCAAAACTTTTTTCACTAAAGTATGGAGCTTCTTTAGGGAGTACACGTAAGCGCTCATACGTTTATCATCCAAAATTATCTCCATAAAGTGCTGCTATATTTAAAATCTCTTGTTGGAAATTGTAACTGGGACCATAACTTAGTAATCCTAAATAAGACCGCAGAATCTCCTGCTTGGGATTCTCAACTATTCTTCTAACCATCCGCCTATTGGTTACTGTTCTCAACTGTCTATATTTTGGAAAGTGCACCCAGCCCAAAAAATCTACTCCTGAAGCAAAAGACTTAATAAAGACCTTGTCGGGATGCAAGGACAGTTTTAGCTTAGTCTTTAAAAAAGTTTCTATTTTTGATTTTTGTTCTTCTAGCAAAGCTTTATCTTCAGATAAAAATACAAAATCATCTGCATAGCGGATAAAATATTTTGCCTTTAGTCGATGTTTAACAAACTGATCAAACTCATTCATATAGACATTACAGAAAAGTTGTGAGGTTAGATTACCCAGTGGCAAACCTTTACCAGGATTATAAATTGAAAAGCTTTGTATTACATTCTTGAGAAGGTTTACAATTTCCTTATCTAAGATACCTCTGTCCAATATTTGAATTAATACTTCATGATCAATGCTTGCAAAAAACTTCTTTATATCACATTTTAAAACCCAACAAGTTTTTGTGTGATTCTTACTAACTTTGTAAGCAAAGCTTTGAAATCGATCCATTGCCTTGTGAGTTCCTCTATTTACTCTGCAAGAAAATGAATCAGCAATAAAGACTTTATCATATTCAGGATAAAGCAACCGATAAATTGCATGATGCAATACCCTATCCCGAACGCTAGCTTTATGGATTTGCCTTGGCTTGGGGTCTGAGATCGCAAAATTATGATATCCCCCATGCTTGTATGCATGGTTGGCAAGATCATTGTGAAGTTGTACAATATTATCAATTAAATGGAGTGCATAGGTTTGCACATCCTTTTTATTTGATTTTCCAATGGAAAAATCACGCCATGCGGCAAACAGATTTTCTAAACTAATAAGATCGGAGTAACTATGAGTGAACTTCCATTGCATACAAAAACCTCTAAAATCGCCCCCCCCCAACGGTGTTGAGTGGAACAGATTTACCTGTCTTACAAAAAATAACCTCTGCATATAAGCTTTGGCATGAAATGCTGCCACACATTCCAAGGCTAACTCGCTATTCTTTGGGAGAGAAAGTTAATTTATTATTTATAGAACTCATCGAACTAACCCTTATTGCAACTTATACAGGTAAAGATCACAAAGCTGCCGTAGTCCAAAAAGCAAGCGTAAAACTAGATACTCTAAAATATTTTTTACAAATTGCTTGGGAACTTAAAGCAATAGATAATAAAAAGTTTACTACCTTAAGCCAGCCTCTATCTGAATGCGGAAAAATGTTTGGTGGCTGGAGAAAGCAGCTTATAAAAGAAACTCCTTCTATAAGTTAAGAAGGAGAAATGAAGAGATTTGCGACGACCAGGAACCGATAGTTCTCGTTCCACTTGTCGTCGAGGTTGTAGCGGTTCACGTTCAGGTTCCGCTTGTCACCGTTCCGGTTGAGAATCAGATACCAGAGCTGACACCTCATTCGTGCGATATATCATCAAAGCCACCAACCTTTGAAATTTCTCAGGATTGTATTTTATTTGGGATCTTAAAATCCGCCAATATACCACACCAAGTATCTTCATTTGAAGAATATTAGGAAGCACGTCTGCTGAAAGCTTGTTGCCTTCAAACACTCTGGCTTATCTAACATTGCGAGATAGTTTTCTGAAGCCTTAGCCGCAAAAACGAAGTATCTGAAAATATCATAGCAAAATTATTAGAAACAAAGAACTCCGTATTTCAATAAATCGAAATACGGAGTTCAAGCGGACCCAAGGGTCCAAGTGCATTGCCGAGAGCAGAGCGACCAAGCGTCCCAGTTACTTGGCGACGACCAGGAACCGACAGAACTCGTCCCACTTGCCGCCGAGGCCGTCGCGGTTCACGCCCAGGTTCCGCTCGCCACCGTTCCGGTCGAGAAGCAGATACCAGAGCTGACCGTCGATCTCGAAGATCACAGCGAGCGGATAGTCGAGCTGCTTCTTCGGGAACTTGGCAGCCCAACGAAGTGCAGTCAGCGGAGACGCACACTTCTTCTTCGCAGCCTTAACCTTGGCCAAGATCTGGCGGGTCGTGAGCACCTCATTGAAGTGCATCTCCTGGACGCCGTCCAGAGGCTCTTCGGTGAGAGGGAACTTCTCAGTCGGCAGGTTGACGTACTTGTAGTCGAACTTGCCTTCCGCCATCGCCGCTTCCACTACGAGCTTGCCGAGCAGCGAGTCGAGCGCGCTATCGAACATCTCCTGGAGCTGGTCACCCGCGTGAATCAGAATCTGTGCGCTGGAGAAACTCAGTCGCCGGAGCCTCGGGTCCAAAAGACCCTTGAGGTGCCCGACCTGGCCATCGTTTGATAGACCAGTTGTGACTGAGGCATCTGGCGTGATCGTTGCCGTCATCGTCATATCCTCCTAAAGGATAATACTACCTCGGCTCTTGCCAAGATACTCTGCTCAGGTGTGAGCTAAGAGTTCTAAGTATAAATACCATTTATAACTAGAACTCGGGGCCCATTTATAAGATTTTTTAGTGTAGCATATTTAAACTGTATTGTCAAGCCAGTTACTTTATGCTTATACCCTATAATATAGGGACACCTGATTAATTATCAAACAAGGGCAAAAACCCCAAAGATCCTCCTGCTAAATTTATACTTGTATATAAGCCTTCATAAATTGGTTCCAATTCTGAAGTTCACTAACCAAACCATTCCAATCAAGTTCTTCCTGGTCCACCAAAAAACCACCCGTTTGGGTGGTTTTTTATTTTTGTAAAATTAGCTACATAACAAAAAAAGCGGAACCTTGTAAAAAGTTCCGCTCAGTTTGTCCGATGGTAATACTCACATCGGACCCGCTTTCCTCCTCTATCTACGCGCTGTGATAAAATACTCATTAATGACCCAGAATTGCTCCTTATCCTTGCTGTAGGAAAAGGAAACAAAACTCTGAGGCATTAGATGATTCCCATAAGTCTTCTCAAACGAATCGATTAGGAGTTGAACCTTTCCAGAGCTCTCAATCTCTTTTTTCACCGCAGCTTTAGCCTCCTCCAAAGTACTACCTGAGCTCAAAGCACCTCGGCGATCAAAAAAGAAATCTGCTTGCGAATCAGTTGCTGGCACAATCCGACAGCTCCATCGGTGCTCAAAGTATCGAACACCGTTCTTTCTATAGATCCGCAACTCTACTTGCGGATCTATTACCTTGCTAGGGAAGTGAACCTTCAACTGCTCCCCAACCTGGCGAGCAAATTCATTCGCACTTAGATGACCTTGAACCGGATCCCTAGAGATACTTGTCAAAGCACACCCATCTCTACTCAGCGCAATATACAGAGCAACTGCGACAGAAAAAAAGACGATACCAATCCGTAAGAGCGAGCGCATCGACTACCTCCTAATCCGGCTGTGCTTGCTAATAATCGTGGCTTGAGTTTTCGTGTCTCTACCCGACGGATGTTTTTATCCCGTTTTTTCATGCACCCCTCCGGTAGATGAATATACAAGATTATCAGACTTAAAGGCGTCAGTCAACGCTATCGACCTTCTAGCCGTTTATGGCTGGACTAGAGCAAGGTTTTTCAATATCCGAATAAAATTCTGCGAGGTCCCCCAAAAAACCACCTTTCGGTGGTTTTTTAATAACTAAATTACTCGCGCTACCCACCATCTATCATTGAGGTGGCACGCTTTTAATCTTTCTTCATTTAGCCCTGCTCATAACTTTAACAATGCCATTATTCGCATCTACTTTTACCAGATCACCGTCTTTTACTATTTCAGTTATATTCCCTGTTCCGACTATACATGGAATATTAAACTCCCTACTAACAATAGCAGCATGTGACATCAAACCGCCTTGGTTGGTTACTATAGCTCCAGCCTTTTTACAAGCAGCCATAAGTTCAGGAGAAGTTGTCTCGGCAACAAGAATATCCCCCTGCTTCATTTTGTTTATTTCTCGTTTCAACTGATCAAAGCTTGAAAAATCTAGATCTATTACTTTAACCCTACCTTCAACTAAGCCTTTATTAGCGATTATACCCTTGATTTGCTGGCGAAATTCTTTAGCAGTATTTAGGAAGCTCTTTACAATATCCTCTGCTTCTGATCCCGCTTTCATTATTAAGTGACCGTCTATACCCTGCATAAAATACGATTGTTTTCTGTTCTTTATGTCAGACTTGGATAATTTCTTCTTTGCAAATAAATCGAGAAGTTCAGTCTGAGAATAGAAAAATAAGTCATTTACGGAAATAGAGAATTGCTTGCCAAGAATGCTTAGGAATTTGAAGAGATAGCTCTTTTTTCCAAAATACAAAGCATTGAGAAACTCTCTTCCTGAATTTTTAACATGTTCGAATCTTTGGAGATTCTCTTTTAGGATCCTTTTCTGGGTCGATTTTTCAAAAGCCTTGTCTGTATAGAAGAATTCGGTCTTTGAATAAAACCAAAAAAACTTAATACATATATCTAAAAACTGCGTTGATTGCTCATAGCTCAGTTTCTTATCCAGATTTTTAAAATATTTCAGAGAAATCTTTTTATAACTTTCAAAGCTCTGTTTATACTCTTCAAATTTAGTTTTACTACCATACAGATCCAGTCCTTCAGACAAAGTTTTCTCTATGATAGGTTTAGGCAGAAAGGTAATCCAATTGGAGCCACTGAATGTCAACACACACCCAAAGTCTTTATAATGCCCGCCGAATATCTCGGATATTAAGTACGGCATGTTATCAACCTTAAATAATCGTTGATAATTTGAAAGCTTGAGATGTGGCACTACACCGCTCAAAAGACGTACAATCCCATTATTTCCATCAACCTCTATCCTATCCCCATCTTTGAATACTTTACTTCCATACCTGGTACCCACAACACAAGGAATCCCAAGCTCACGAGATACAATTGCTGCGTGTGACATAAGGCCTCCCATGTCCGTTACTATGGCCCCTGCTTTCCGGCATGCCACAATTAATTCCGGTGCTGTCGTTTCGGCAACAAGAATATCACCTTGTCTCATCTTTTCTATTTCTTTATTCACTCTATTCAAGTTGCTATAGTCAACAGGGATAATCTTAGCTGTACCAATAATTTTCCCCGGACTGGCGGTTTGCCCTTTCAACACTTCTGAACTTTCTATCTTCTCTTCAAATCTTTTTACAATACCCTTGGCTTCTTTGCCTTCGAAAGAAACCTTTGATTTATAGCTGTAGACAAATGCATCCTGTCTTTTCATAACCAGGGATGCATCTGGATATTGGCCTTCATATAAACCCAATATCTCTTCTTGGGTACTGTTATCAAGCAAGGAAGAACTAACCGAAAACTGCTTAGCTAAAACACTCCATATGTAAGGCAAATAGCCATTACTTTCAAAGAGAGCTTGGTTCATAACTGCCCTTACTTCATCTTTAAACTTTGAAACAATAGCTAGATTTTTTTCAATTGTTTTATTTTGTTTTCTACTAGCGAAAGCCTTATCTGTATACTCAAAGTTCATCTTTGTGTAATCACCTACAAGCTTAGAAGTATACCAAAAGAATTTTCTTAGAACATTTTGGGAAATCTTCTTCTTTCCTTTTATCTGTGTTTTGAAAAAAATATCAAAATCGTCACAGTGTTTCTGCAAATCTTTCTTATATCCCCTAACAGCATTCTTATCACTGTAGAACTTTAAACCTTCATTTAAGGCGTTTTTATATTTAGATTTTAAAAAGTACTGCTTAAATACACCTTTATCTATTATGAATAAAATGCCTAGGTGCGAATAAACATCTAAATGAATGTCGGTGACAAAAATACTCACCCCTTGAACCCAAAAACTAAGAACATAGTCTTCCTTATCAAATTTAGAACTCTCTAATTCTGGTCCTTCTGTCTTACAAGCGCCGCTCAGTGTTGTGATTGGCCTACTCTGAACTATAAAAAATTTACCTTTTTCTTTTGCCCACTCAACATCAACAGGAAAACTGTAATGATGTTCGATTTTACTTACTAACTTCGCAAGACGCACAATCTCTTTATCAGTAAGCTTCTGCTTATTGGATTTAATTTTAGGAATAGAGATCCAACTATTACCACTTTGCGAGCGCTTAAGAGCGCGTCTTTGATCATTTACATTCTTATCTACTATCTGAAAATTATCTTTATGCAATACATAGCTATCGGGTGTTATTTGTCCTGAAACAATAGCTTCCCCCAAACCATATCCGGCTTCAATAATTAACTGATTTGGGTCTTCTGTAACAGGATGTACAGAGAAAGCTATTCCTGAAACCTCAGATTGGATCATTTTCTGCACTACTACTGCAACTGATATTTTTTCTTTATGGAGCCCCTTCTCTATTCGATAAAAAATAGCACGAGGCGTAAATAAGGAAGCCCAGCATTTCTGAACATTATCTAGAAGATTTTCTTGTGTTGTGTTTAAATAGCTATCTAGCTGTCCTGCCCAAGCATCGGCAGAACCATCTTCCGCGGTAGCACTAGAGCGAACTGCGACATAAGTGGAATTTAACTTCTTAAATTCTGATTTAATTTTTTTTGCAATATCCGTTGGCATCCCTGCATTTAGAATCAACCCTCTAATACGCTCCGATGCACGCTCAACTGTTTCCAATTCTTTATGCTTAACCTTATTTAAGATAGCTTCAATCTCTACGTTTAAATCAGTCTCAGCCAAAAATCTTTCAAAAGCATCTGCGAGTAAAACAAAACCATCTGGCACAGGTATACCTACTTGGGTCATTTCACCCAGCGATGCACCTTTACCACCGGCCACTAACACATCTTTTTTGGATAACTTTTTAAATGGAGCAGATAGATTGTTCATAATTATTCCATCTCAGCCAAAAAGGCTGCCAATATTAAACAGTTAGTGAAATCTTGCATTGCTTCGCTATCGTCTACAAATACGATTTCGAATAGATTTAAAGCAGCCCCTCCAAGATATTCAGAAGTTCCCAAGTAAAGTAGGCAATGAGCCGCCATATTTCCGGTCCAAGAATTTTGAGCCACTATTATATTCGCCTCTATAACTGCTTTCTCAATTTGGTGATTAAACTGCTTAGCCCAAATACCGCGCTCTGAATAAAGATCCACTAAATGCTGAGCTTCCTCTAAGCCCGCGGTTACCTCTGGCACTCCCGCGGAGATATCCTGAGGCTTTCCCGGTGCTAGAATACCAAGCTTTGGTGTAATACCAAGCTTCTTAAAAAACTTCAAATGTTCATCAATGGAACTAATTTTATCCTGCACAGTTCTTTCATTCGTAAAACTAACAGGCAGAATACAAAAAACATTTTTTGCTTGCTCATCAATCATATTCACACCATTAAGTCTGTATAAATTTACTTCAAATATTGAACCTTCATGTGCTAATATTTTTCTCACAGCATCATAAGCTTCAACAGCATCTAAATTACCCCGAACGACGGCATCAACAGATTTATTTTTAGCTGCCAAAATTAAGGACTCTGCATTATCAAAAATCTCAACATCTACTTGTTCGCGAGCTTTTTCAATACTCGCCGCAATTCTTGAGGTCATCGTTTTAATACCAATGCCGACTCTCTTCCTTGTTTTCAGTACGATTTCCATTACTTAGCCCTTTCAAGAATTGTTACCTTACCATGGTTAGCATTTACTTCAACCAAATCTCCATCACGAAGGACTTCAGTAGCAATCTTGGTTCCAATTACGCACGGAATACCAAGCTCTCTACTGACAATCGCGGCATGGCTAGTAATGCCTCCCTCATTAGTAACTATAGCCGCGGCTTTCTTCATTGCAGGGATATAATCTGGTCGTGTCATCACAGCTACTAAAATTTCCCCCTTTTTAATACGCCCGATTTCGTCCACGGATTTCAAAATTCTAACCCTGCCTTTTACTTTACCGAGTGAAGCTGACAAGCCTCTAAAGTCATTTACATCATTTTTTTGTTCGCTCTCCCACATCTGCTTACGAACTTTTTCAACTTCACCCCCTGTTGAAACATAGAACCCTTTTGGAGTTGCCAGAAATACAGAATTCTCCCTTCTATTTTGGAGTTCTTTACGAGTTGGTAACTGGTTTTTAAACAAGTTCTCTATTTCTATTCCCGTAGTATATTTTAACTCTTCGACAGAGTAGCTTTTTCTCTTACCTATTTCTTCTAACAATTGGCTTCCCATATAAATATTTATATAAGTCGCCTTTTTCCTTGAATCCTGCCAGTAAGTAAAATCTTCTGATGCTGTTAATAATGTTCTTAATAACCTAGGAAACTTAAACCTTTTTAAAAGTTCAGCCTTCTTCACTTTATTTAGCTTTGGAGTGTTCTCTAGTTTATTAATTTCTTTGCTTAAATCTTTTTTACTTTTCTTCCAAACTTTAATTTCGTCTGCAAAGTACTCAACCGTAAGTACCTGGGAGGTATAATAATTATTTTTAATCCAAAAATATCTTTGCTGATAACGCTCCAGGCTTTCTTTTGATTTCCCAGCAGCGATTTTGAGCAAATCTATTTCGGATTGATTGATGAATGATTGATGTATGGGAGCTGAAGCTATAGAAAAGATCTCCACCAATTCTGAGTCTCTTAACGGTTTCTTGCTTTGATTAAGTACGGATTCCTTTACCATCTCACTAACAATAGAATCTGTACCCAAAGAAAAGTGATCAATAATGCCAGTGGAGCTAAAACGCTTTATCGCGAATTTATAATATTTCTTCCATAAGCTAAATAATTGCTTATCACTTAGTGCGCCTAAATTTAAACTGCGGAATTCTTTCTCGAAAAAAACGTCAAACTTCTTTTCATCTGATTTCCAAGCTTGCATCAATCTTTTTGAAAAGAAGGGGTCCTTTTCTGCAGCTTCGATTATCGAATTAGTCGCCCTTTGGACGTCATCCATATCTAAATGCCAATCCGCTTTGCGGTCTGAAAAGAAACAGACTCGTACATTTGGGATATTGCCTGGAAGCTTCCTTTTCTCTTTGAGCATTTCAGCGTCGGGAATGGCAAATATGAACATCGGGCAGCCGTCAAAGCGTTGATGGTACCATTCTTTATTCTTAAGTAAACTGCTTTTACTTGATACCGACCCCGGTAGTTTTTTCATAGGAATTTATACAAAACTTCAATTAAAATTGGATTGTTTATCTAAGTATAGCAGAACAGTCACTGCGTAAAAA
>JBKJSV010000056.1:0-3630 GCA_046595755.1 Candidatus Doudnaibacteriota bacterium
CTAACAAGCAACGATAGAATCCCAATAAAAACCACCATGAATCCAACGTGGATGTGGTGGATTTTAGGTCCTTGACGAGTGTATTCACCCATCTCGTGTAAAGGTTTGGAGATGCGATGAATAATGCCTCGGAAAATTATGAATCCTACTAAGAACGCAAAAAGGAAGATAAGGTAACTTTGATCCAACATGTTTTTAAGGTTGGAATATTGTGTTAGGTTGAAATTTAACAGCGTTGATGTCAGGGAACTGCTTAGCCGTTGCTTCAATTTGTTGTTTTAGAATTTCAACACGGCAAGCACCACCCGTAGTTTTATTTTGAGGGTCTTCAAAGCTTAGGGTTAAAATTTTATTTTGTAGAGCAGCGCCCGTTAAAGAAAGTCCAGGGAGAGGGAACTCGGTGGTGATTCCTGAGGACTTCTCCGTGTTACTAAGGTCTCCTTGGATAAGAAGCTTGATTGTATCTTGGAGAGGTGTGGTAGTGACGGGAATTTTTCTTTGCACAGCCACTAGCCCTGCTTTAGAACACTGAACATTTCCGTTACCGTCTTTGTCATTGTTTGGGTTGTAATAGAAAAGTTGGACGTCCCGTTGCTGAGCTTGGCTATTGAAGCGGACGGGGATACGATATTCGTCGTCATTTTCCGGAAGACCGGAAGCGTTGGACCGTTGGAGTATAAGAGTCCCAGTAGGGGTCGTTGGCGGGCTAAATGGCAGAGTGGCTGAGAAGGGGACGTAATTGGTGGTCATCCAGTCGCCAATAGCCTGAGCGTAACCTGTGCCTAATGTTTTGTTATTCGCGTCTACAAGCAATATTGGAAAGGTCGCTTCAAAATACCATTGTCCTCGAGCCTCACCAGTGATAGAGAGAGGGGTTGTAACTGTTTGATTTGGGGTCGGGGTAAATACTTTAATCAAATCTTTGTAGGATGTTGGAGCTTCTGTTGGGGTCTCTGGTTGTTGATTTGTTGGAGGATTATTTGTATTTGGAGCATTAGTCTTTTTAGTTTGGGTAAAATAAATGACCAACGCGGCTATTAGTAGCAGGGCTACCAGCGCCCCTATTTTGACGTTTCGTTCAGTGTTCATAGAGTTATATTTAATTAGATAAGGATATTATGGCATTTCAGGGGAGAGAGCGCCATGGTTAATTTACCCAGTAGAAGATTTGAAAGATTCCTAAAAAACCCCGCAAAATAGGGGGTTTTTAGGAGCGTGGATTCCTTAGTTGTTCGGAAAAGCAGCTTTAAGGGTGTCGCGGTTGCTGAGATCGAGAGTTCTTTTGAAATCTTGGTGCGCTTGGCGGATGGCTTCGTTTCTGATTTTCGTAAGGGCTTCCATTTGTTGGTCTGTTTTGTCCACGGCTTTTATATCGGCGTGTAACTTTTCCTTTGCAACTTTGATGCTTGCGACAAAATTTTGCTTGACGATTTCGGGAGAAATACCAGCAGCACAGTCAGTTTTGGCTTTTTGTGTTGCTGTCTGAATAGAGTTTCTGAAAGTAGTCACCGCAGCACTATGAGCGTTGTGCCTTTGGGTAACTAATTGGTCTCGGGCGCTACGAAATGTTGTCTGAGCTTTTTCTACTGCTATTTTTCTAACCTCTTGTGCAGATTTCAAGTTCATTTTAAAAACTGCCACTGCCTGTTTCTGAGCTTCTGTTACAGCTTCTTCCTCTATGTCTTCGAAGTGTTGCTCTAATGTGCCCTTTGCTACTTCATCAATCTCTTTAACTTTTTTTGTGTGCTCAACATCGCGTTCTTTGAGCTTATTCTTAACTTCGCTGTGGTGACTATTGTATTTTGTGCTAAGTTCGGCTAAGTGTTGAGACATTTTGTTACCGATAGTCGAAAATCGGCTACAAAACTCAACTTCGGAGTGAGGGGGTTCACCTGTATGTGCGAACGTTGTTGCGGGCAAAATGACTAAGGAAAATATTGCGCCTAATGCTAGGATGGATTTATTCTTGGCTTGCATTTGATACCTCCTCAGAACCTTTGATAATAATGGTGCTGTCGGAATTTGTAAGGTCAGCGTCAGAACGAATACTGCTCTTCTCTTCTCTAGAAACGCTTAGGTCAAGATCGTTTAGCATTAGATCAACCTTGCTGGAAGATCTAATAGTTGGCTCTCCATCGGTTGAAGATTCCATGTTTGTTTTGCTATTGCAGCCGGCTGCAAGTAGGAAAACTACCGGTAAGATAAGTAATACTTTTCTCATAGTTAGTAGTTTAATTCTTTTATGTTTATAGCATAACAAAAAATCGCCTTTGTGGCGATCTTTTGTTAGCTATTAGATTTTATTTTAAATCTTCGCAAGCGATTCCATCGTCATCTCCGTCCAGCTGGTTTGTGTCGTTGTTCTTACCGCCTGCTTTTGTGAAGAATCTTTGTGCCTGGGCTTGTGAGTCGAAATCGGCGCAATTATATTTGTCGGTTGTCTTGCCACCGCTAGTTACCACATTACCTTCTTTGTCGCGCAAAACTTTGGATTCCGATAAAGACTCACCTCTTAGTAACTTGCCTAAGTCGAAATCGGTGTTGGTTAACTCTAGGCCTAACGCTCCGATTAAAATTGCAATGACTACTCCTATAATTCCTTTAGCCATCTTGCCTTGTTTCTCTGGTAAGTTTATTTTTGGTAGAGCCATAAAATTAGTTAATCATTAGATAAATTACAATTGCAACCGCCAATAAAATGACGATCGTAGATAACCTAAAGTTTTTATTATTTCGTATGTTCATAGTGAAAATATAATATTAAGCAATTAAATGGTCAATTGGTAGGTTTGTCTTTTTTATAACACTACTCGCATTTGCCGCTAGGAACAACGACAGTGACTGAAGTGAAACCCGCAGATTTGAAAATTAACTCTATTTGTTGTCTGACATTCTTACTGGCCTCTTCAAGGATTGCACCTTCGCAAGCAGCTTGTCTTATGGCGGTTTCAGCCTGCTCTCGGGCTTCTGCCTCTAAATTTAGTTCACCTTTAGTAAAGACTCCTTGGTCACGACTAAAGATTCTGGTTTGTTTGTTGTCGATGTTAGTGGATAGGATTTCTGGGGGAGGTAAGTTTATTGTGATGCTGGAACCGTAACCTTCGAAATCTTTTGGTTGCATTTTGGACAGATCGAATCCAGCGATTACTTTGCCGTGAGCAATTAGTAAAACTTTATCTCCAAATAACAGTTGTCTAAGTTTGCCGTAGTTAGTGCTAGCTTCTATAACCTTATCGATGCTATAGGATGCCGTTTCTAAGCGTGAAAGCGACTGAACTTGTTTTATTACAGCAGCTCGGTTGGTGCCAAAGCGATATTGGGGCTTCCGCACTATCCAAAAGTATAACAGGAGCAGGGCGATTGCTATGCCGATGCCTAGTCCCACAAAGAGTAAGTATTTTTTCATAAAGAATATTTAATTTCCTTCAGTATAACAAAAGCAGCTCACCTTAACTAATTGGGGTTTTATTTCAGTCACGCAGGTTGAAGGATTTTTTGGCTTCTTCAATAATAAAATTTGTTTTTGCATCTTCAGGATTCAACTTCTCCCTAATAACTTGGATCTTAGTAGCCAGGTCATCTTCTAGAGCGTAAAACTCTTTTTGATATTCGGACAGTCCGACGGGTCTC
>JBKJSV010000086.1:0-5283 GCA_046595755.1 Candidatus Doudnaibacteriota bacterium
CCCCGCTAAGACTAGCTAACATATGCTGTACCGCCAACCTAGCGGCAAGTAACTTAGCCTCGTGAATATTTATTAGATCAATTGTTTCTGGTGAAACCTCACCAAACCCATACGCGAGGCAATTGTTAAAGATATCGACGGATAACGCTTCCCTCTCCTTTTCGGAAACAGTTTTTGAGTCTCTGACTCGGTAATACCATTTGCTTTTCGATCGGCTCTTGCCAATAGTTTCTGGGTTCAGAATGCAGGCAGCTGCAACTACAGGGCCGGCAACAGGACCAACACCAACTTCGTCACAACCTGCGACATAGTTGTAATTTTGTTTTAGATTTTGACTTTCTAGTTTGTATGAAGGAAACAACATAGGTGGTGCCCCCGGTAGGAATCGAACCTACGGCCTTTTCCTTAGGACGGAACCGCTCTAATCCACTGAGCTACGGAGGCAAGTGTAAATTACTAACATAGTTTAGCTATATTTATATGCCCAGTAAAGTTATAATAAAATCACCCTTATGATTTTAAGCCACGATAAAATAGAAAAGATTCTGTTTGTCCTTTTCTTAATTACCCTTCCCTTCACAAAGAGGTACACTTTTGAAACCGCCGGCGGTTTTGACGCTAACATGGTCCATCTTTATATTAGCGATGTGTCATTAGTCCTTCTTTTGCTCTATTCTGGATTCACACGAAACATTTTAGAGTGGCGGTATCTCAAAATAGTAACTATTTGCTCGGTTTTATTGCTAATAGGCTCCTTGCTCATGATACCACGTGAAACATTCACGTGGTATTGGACTGTAAAAACTATAGAATTAGGCTTTTTATTCGTGTATTTCTCAAATATTCCACATGATTTGATTAAAACAACTTTTCTACCCATAACCATTTCTGGGATTTTTCAGGCCACTTTAGCTAGCTTTCAATTTATTTTTCAAAAAGATCTAGGTTTTAGAGTCTTTGGGGAGGTTTCGATTAATGCCAATCTTGATGGTATTGCGAAAATCAACACATTTCCAGAGAAGCTTATACGCGCCTATGGCACATTCCCGCACCCAAACCCTTTAAGCGCCTTCCTTGTTGTTGCATGTGCAACCTGCTTTTACTTTTTATACGCTGCTAAGACCATCAAAGAGAGGACCTACTGGAACCTTGCTCTATTCATCCTAAACATTGGTCTATTTACGACTTTTTCGCGCGCAGCCATTGTTATTTTATTGTTTCAAACTGTGTTTTTACTCTTTATCACAGTAAAATTGTCTTTTAAAACCTCCAAACAAGTTATGTTGAGTACTCTAGCAACCCTAGTCCTAGTTTTTATACTGTTTACCCCTTACTTCAAGGACAGGCTTTTCAAAACTACACCCACTTCTTACAGTAGAACTTACTACAATCAAATAGGCTTGCAAATTATCCAGGAAAATCCATTTTTAGGGGTCGGAGTTGGAAATATGATTGATGCAGTGGCTAAAAAAGTAAAACCTGATTACAGATATCAGGTTCAACCACCTCACAACTATTTTCTGGAGGTTGCATGTGAAACCGGTTTAATAGGGTTAACCATAATTTTAATAATCTTTTTAAAAGGTCTTTGGAATACACGACCAAAATTTAAAGAAGGGGTTAAATATACTACCATCGTGTTCACTACGTTAAGCTCGATATTTGTGCTTATGTTCTTTGACCACTACTTTTATACTGCACAGCAAACACAACTACTCTTATGGTTGTTGCTTGGCTTGGCTTTTAATGATAAATTGAAAAAAGATGCCGCACTACTACAAAGGTAAAAAAAGTTTTTCGGAACACTTGAAACAAATTATTTGGCATTTAATTTACCCAATTTTTGTTCCAGTTCGAGACACTCTAGTTAGACTTCATTTAATCAGCCATCACGGGAGGCAGCCTTTTTTAATTGGTCATTTAGCACCAAACCATACTGTAGAACAACTCATTGAACATTTACACGAAAAGGGATTTCATAAACATTTTGTTGCTTGGCACGATGAGGGACAGTTAATAAGCATGAGGCGGCATGACAACTTTAAATACCAACACCACCTCCGACTTTTTGACGATAAAGAAATCCGCGGTCACTTTGAGTTGACCCCGGAATGCCATCCTTTAAAACATTTTCTTGAGGAAGAAATGATTCCTGCAAGAGAAGAATTTAAAAATTATTTAGGCAAGTTTTTAGTTGAGGCGGACGAAGGGAAAACCACATCCCATAGGGCACCAGAAGCATCGACAACATCGCCGTAAAGAGGGAAGTGGTGAAGATCCAAAAACGGAACGCTATTCAACTCTATTGCCCCGCATGGAGACTGACTCTTCCAAGAGATTGAAACGTCTTCAATTATAAAATCCATTCCTATGAGGGGATCGCCAACAACTTTGGCGATTTTTTCAAAAAGCTCTCGATTCTCGGGATGTACATTTGGAGTTAGGTCGGAGTTGGATCCACCGGAGCTACGCCCAATATTATTTCTAATAATAATCTTTTGCTTTTTCTCCGGAACTAACTCAAGAGCCAAGCCCTGCCTGCTTATTTCGTCTAGTGTAAACTCGTCGATTGGTATCTGGTGAAAATGAGGTCCCTGTCTTTTGGGATTTAAATTTTCCTGCTCAATCAACTTTGCAATAGTGGATTTTCCATCCCCAATAACAAAGGGGGGATCTCGCCTCATGACCGCGGTCAAAGCCCCACCGATTAAAGTTACACGATGAACGGTTCCTTTCAATTCTTGTTCTACTATTACCCAAGGAGAGAGTTTTTTGGCTATTTTAAAGGCTTTTTTAAGTCCCTGCGGGTCGCTGATATGTATGGTGGTGTGTCGACTGCGAGACCCGATGTTAGGCTTAGTAATAAGCGGGGCGCCAATTTCTTTAAGCAACTGCAAAGCCTTTGAAAACCTAAAAGCCACCGTACCAACAGCAATAGGCAAGCCAGCATCAGAAAACTTCTTCCTCATAATTCCTTTATTATCCATCCAAAAGTATGCCTGACTGAGAGGCATCGGCCGCGGTAAACATTCAAACAAGATTTTTTTCTCCTGATACTCACACCAAAATAACTCGGTCGACTTACCAAAAAATCTAATTTCAAAGATTTTTATTCCGCGTTCTTCTGCTGCGATCCAAAGACATTTAGCCCTATCAGAATTATCAGCATCTGGTGAAATTACAATTTTAGTAATCCCAACTTTAGAAAGAGCAATGAAAAAATAAATTCCTAGGTTTTTTATACCTAGGAAATAAATAAATCTCTGCGCGAGTTTTGTTATCGACATAAAAAAGCTGTTAACCGGTGAAAAAATCCAGTCGATTATCAGAACAGTTTTAGACAAAAAATGGTTAATTGTAGAGGGACCACAATCAGGACAAAGCACTTTTTGTTCGGACATGCTTAAAAATGCAAAATATTAGCAAACCACTTATCTAAATAATGAGTTTCTTTGTTTGTAAAATAAAGCACTAGCACAGCAGTTAGGTAGAGAGCATTCAACGCCAAGACTTTTAACAAATCTTTTTTGATAACTTGGTACTCTTCTTGGTCTGAAATGCTAGAATTTTGAATTGATTTATTGTTCGTATGCATAGGTGAATTATATCACTACGACAATTTGCCGACAAGGATGAATCAATGTATTATAAAATTGAATTATGAACATATATACAATAATTTCTTTGGCCCTTTCTCTGGTTTCTTTGGCTGCGGCGGTAGTGGCAATTATAAAATTGTCCAAGATTATCAAACTTAGCAAAACTTTTTTTGAGGGCAAACAAGCTTCAAGCTTAGAAGAGTTTATAATCAACCAAAGCAAAAAAATTAATGAACTTAACACTCAAGCAAACTACATCGAAGAAGCTGTCAGCGCGCTAAAAGAAATACAAAAAAATTCCATTCAAAAGATTGGACTCGCCAGATATAACCCTTTCGCAGATAATGGTGGAAATTTAAGTTTCAGCTTAGCGTTGCTCGATATGCACAGTAACGGAGTTGTTATAACTTCCTTACACGGAAGAGAACAAAATCGGATTTACGCAAAACCTATTACCAATGGAAAATCAGACTTCACCCTAACAGCTGAGGAAGAAAAAGCTATAACTTCATCAAAAATAATTAACTCTTAAAATTATGGATCGAAAAAATCAAGACTACTCTAATGCAAGCGAAAGCATTGTCGGGCCCTCAGTAAAAATAGATGGCGACCTTAAAAGTCAGGGAAATCTAAGAATTGATGGCACTGTCACAGGGAAAGTAAAAACTACTCAAAATCTATACGTCGGGGAGAGTGCCAATATTTCTGCTGATGTAGAAGCAGAAAATGCAGTAATAGGCGGTACAGTTCAAGGTAATGTTAAAGTAAGTGGCGCTTTAGTTTTGGGCAAAAATGGCCGATTACTAGGGGATATGGTGTGTGGGACACTACAAGTAGAAGAAGGGGCGTACTTTGCCGGTAAATGCACAATGAAAGATAATGGAGCTAAGGTTCAACCACTAGTAGACGAAAAATAGTAAATGTATTTCTACATTCTCGATCCACATAGCATTCCGCAGAAAAACTTCGAGAGACAACAAACTGAATTACAAAGCCTCTTAACAGAGTTCAATATTAGTGGTGAAATGGCCAGGATTACACCACTGAGAATCATTCAGGATTTAGTAGACACAGCAGCGATACGAGGCGTCAAAACTCTTGTTGCCTGCGGAACAGATGAAACTTTTAACCAGATGCTTGCTGCCGTCAAGGATCGCGATTTTACTTTGGCGTTTATACCATTTACTGAAAACACCCAACTCGGTAGAATTCTTGGGATGGATGATCTAGCAACTTCTGTTAAAACCATCGCTAGCAGGCGAACGGAAAAACTAGACCTAGCGAGCGTTGATAATAATTTCTTTATTAGTTACTTAGAATTGGGTATCGGCACCCAAACAAATAAATCTTTAGGGTTCTTTTCTTCAATTAAACTTTTTGCTGGAACACTTTCAGAAATCAAAATGCGCATAGATGATTCATTTAATATTACTTCGAAGGTTATGGGTGGATTGATAGTAAACACACGCGGAACTAAAATGTGTGCCGGAGGCCCGATCGGGAACCCACAAGATGGCTACCTTGATCTGCTGCTAATCGAAAAGCTTTCTAAGTTCAGCGCCGCAAAATATACAAAAGAAATTCAAAGTGGGTGTTACGAAAATATTCCTGGAGCCACATCGATTCGATGCAAGAAAGTTGAATTCCTTGAACCTTTGAATTATAAAATATCAGTCGACGGTAT
>JBKJSV010000098.1:0-2550 GCA_046595755.1 Candidatus Doudnaibacteriota bacterium
TGGATTCGGACCAAATTTATTTTGTCCAATTTCGCTGTCAGCGAATAACATCCAAAATCCGTAGAAAGGTATTATCTGGAACCATCCCGAATTACCTCTATCATGGCACCTCTTCGCGCTCTGGGCTATGACAAACCAGAAAAGTGGAATGAAGAGAAGTAGGAGAATAATACTTCCTGCTTTGCCGGTTGATTCTGCGAAAATTTGTGTTGTTACAGCCACTATTACATAAATAATCATACTAAGTCCAAACTCAGTTCTTCTGATACGTCCGGTAAATGAAAATGGATTTTTAAACATAGGTGAGTTTTGGGTTTAGGTAACAGTAAGCGAAGCTTCTTAGTTTGTACTACAATAGTTCTTTGGGAATAAATTTTTCTAACATGCGTTTCTGCCGCTCTTCAACTACCACAAATGTCCAATTTCGTTTATCAGTCGAGGTAGCAACGACATTCTTAATCACAAAGACGGTATAAGTTTGCTTTGGTACATTATACGTAACATTTTCCTGTTTAAATATTGCTCCAAGAAGCGTTCTGGCTAATGCAGTGTCTGCTGTTTCGTCATTAGCTTCGAAACGAATAGATAGGTAGTTTGAATATTTAAATTTCACAAATTCATTGCCACTAATAGTCTTACTGTCCTCAATTGATTCAATCGTGGTCTTTTCAATTTTGAAATCAAAAGTAGGATCGTTATAAGTAGCCTCGATAAAGCTTAACATTTGTGTTTTAGGCACCAGTTCAAAAAACTTTGGATTTATATAATCCATTGATTTCACAAAATCCTTCTTGATTAGTAAGTCTGTGTAACGTAAAAATTGTTGACTTACACTATCCTTATAAGTTTGAGCAGATAGAGTTGTGCAAAATGAAAGGGAGAAGGAAAGAACAATTAGTCTCTTCATAGTTAGTAGTAGGCTGGTTAACGTGGATGAAGATAAGCTAAAAAGCGTATGATAATTAGCTACCTCAATAGACATTCTACCACCAATGTGCCATATTTTTAAAAGGAATATAAACAAGAAATATTTATTGTTTATCAATAAGTACTATACCTTTATCAATCAAACTTAATTAATGTTAGTCAAAATTTCTAAGTTAGATTCTGTCTTCGGATGGCTATCTTATTTATCCGTTGTTATTATTGGAGTGGTCTTTTTAATTGATGCTCTTGCCAACTTGCCTAAGACTGTAGAGGCATACGTGAGTCCCGTAGACGCGAAATTTGATACTACGCAGCGGTTTACTTCCGCTGTTGTATTAGGACCAGGTAAGCTGCATATTTTACAACCGACAACTAAGATGCAATACTTTGCTCCTGATCTCGTGTTCGACTTAGGATATATTATCCTCTTTTTATTGAGCGGTATATTGCTTCTTATCTTTTTTCGGGAGTTTACATATAGAAACCCCTTTACTAAAAAAGCGCTTTGGGGAATTCGAGCTTTGTTTGGCTTGTTATTAGGTTTTATGATCGCGAATCTATATCGACTTGATTGGTTCGCAAATCAGATAAGCGAAGTGACAAGTGGGCAATATATCTTCGAAAGACCGGGTCTTTTGCATTTACCGGAGTTTTGGATACTAGTAGTACTACTCCGATTGCTAAGAATGTTTAGCCAGGGATTAAGTTTGCAAAAAGAATCTCAACTAACTATTTAGCTTTATGCCTATTGTTGTCAATTTAGATGTTGTCATGGCGAGGAGAAAAATGTCGCTTACTGAACTCAGTGATAAGTTGGGTATTTCTATGGCTAACGTAAGCATACTTAAAAGTGGAAAAGCAAAAGCAGTGCGTTTCTCAACTCTTGATGCAATTTGTAAAGTTTTAGAATGTCAACCAGGCGATATATTGGAATATTTGACACCGCAAGAATACCGCAAACTTATGCGATAAGCGATCTCGAATAAATTACGTCATTTAAATTTCATTTTTAACAACTTGCGGTACTTATCGCACCGTATCAAATATTCTAAAGCGCCGATTTGGTTGGTGTCATGCCAGGTAAGGATAGAATATTTGAGTAAACTGAAAATTAGATAAGTTGTCCCGCTAATAGCAGCGTATAAATGGGCATGATAAATATTGAATTTTTAGATTTACCATCGCAAAACGAACAACAGACTGCTACACACTGGCACGTTGCTGGCACATGCCACCCCATTCAATTATTTATTAAGGGTAAACTTTCCAAATTCGTTTGCGGTAGTTCTAAAAGAGAATACAAAGGCATTATTGGAAAGAATTCTAATAGTAGCAGTATCAGTATGTGTCGATAAAATTCCATTGTAATACTGGTTAAGTTTAAATACGGAATCCGAAAGCATCACATAATTTGATGTGTCATAACTATTTTGAATGAATGTATACAATTTCATGTCACTTCGGAAGTCGAAATATTGTAATCCATTACCTGTTACGATCGGAAGACCTGATCCCGTTAAATCTACAGTTGGATATAAGAATAGAGAAACTAAATTCCATTTATACTGCAGTTTACTGAGAGTTAAGGCACTGGGTATTCCCGGAGGATTATTGGGCGGATTC
>JBKJSV010000032.1:0-12593 GCA_046595755.1 Candidatus Doudnaibacteriota bacterium
CATCAGAAGACTCGTCAGTAGGGGCGGTCCCGCCAAACAAAGGCTTACGTGCTTCCCGGGATTCCGGTAAAATTTGTTGAGTCGCTCTTTCAAAAATTGGTTTAGGCTCAGGAGTCGGCTCAATAACTTTAGGCTCAAACTTTGGTTCAGTCTTTTTTATCTCTTCACGTTTTATATCATCAACCTTTTTAAAATCTCTAGCAACTCCACTTATAGAATTACTATTCATCTGCTCATCGATTTCCGCTAAACGAATACTGCTCGGTCTCTTTTGCATTTCATCGAAGCCAGTTGCTATAACCGTAATCGTAACACTGTCTGCCATGTCATCATTAATGACCGCTCCGAATTTAATCTTTGCTTCAGGGTCGACACTCTTGGTGATAATTTTAGCGGCTTCATCAATTTCAAACATTCCCAAATCTCTTCCACCTGTAATGTTAAACAAAACTCCTTTAGCACCGTCGATAGCTAATTCCAACAGAGGAGAATTAATTGCATTACGCGCAGCTTCAGCAGCTCGGTTCTCCCCCGAGGCGGTTCCGATACCCATCAATGCCGTACCCGCATTCTCCATAATTGTTCTGACGTCAGCAAAGTCAGCATTTACAATACCGTGAGTTGTAATTAAATCGGAAATACCTTGGATACCCTGCCTCAATACATCGTCAACTGTCTTGAAGGCATCTATCAAAGAAGTTTTTTTATCGATGATCTGTAAAATGCGATCATTGGATATAGAAATAATTGCGTCTACTTTATCTTTTAAATTAGAATATCCTTCTTCGGCTATCTCACGACGTTTGGTCCCCTCGAAAGCAAAAGGCTTGGTAACTACAGCAACAGTTAAGATTCCTCGTTCTTTAGCAATCTCGGCAATCTCCGGGGCTGCGCCGGTCCCCGTACCACCACCCAAACCACAAGTAATAAAAACCATATCAGCATTCTCTATAACCTCCAAGATATCATCTCGCGATTCTTGAGCCGCATTTCTACCCTGCTCCGGATTCATACCTGCGCCTAAGCCTCGAGTAACCGTTTTACCAATATGTACTTTTTTATCAGATTTGGAATTGTGCAAAGCTTGCGCATCAGTATTAATCGCAATAAACTCTACTCCGTTAATTCCGAGCTCGGTCATTCTGTGAATGGCATTAGTTCCTGAACCACCAACTCCGACAACTTTTATTCTTGCGAATGTTTCAATCTTAGGTTTAACTTGCATGCGCTTCTTCATAGTTAGTATTTAGTAAGGTTAAGGCAGAAATCTCTTGAATAATTTCTTCACTTTATCAACGCTGTCATGCTCCATTATCTTTCGGGTGAAGTTTCCCCCACTCTTCGCAACTCCTAAGTACTCTTTAGCCCACAAAATCAAGCCGACAGCAGTAGCATAAGAAGGATCCTCTACTCTATCTATAATAGTTGTGACGTTAGCAGGAATCCCCAACTGAACTGGAAGACGAAGCTGCTTTTTAGCTAATTCTAGTACACCCGGGATTTTAGCGCCAGCACCTGTAAAAACCAGTCCGGCGGGCAATTGCCCGTCACGATTAATGGTTTTTAAATTTTTATTTATCAAATCAAATATCTCTTCTAAGCGCGCTTCGGTAATTTCAGCGAGGTGATGACGAGAAACCTTCTCTTCTTCACTTGGGTCAATTTGTGAAAGGTCTATTTCGTCGTTTCGATTAATTTCTTTTGGTATAGCGTGTCCAAATTCCTGCTTAACTTTCTCTGCTGTCTCAATAGAAGTGCGCAAACCAATCGCAACATCATTTGTAATATGCCCAGACCCCACCGGAACTATCGATGTGTGCAACAGCTGACCTTCTTCAAACACAACAAGCCCAGTTGTTCCACCACCCATATCCACCAAAGCAACGCCCAACTCCTTTTGGCGTTTAGTAAGCACTGCTTCTGCAGCAGCAAGTGGAGCAAGAACCATGTCATCTATGTTCAGCCCCGCTTGTTGAATTGCCTTAGTCAAATTTTTTATAAAAGGAACTGCCGCTTGAACAATAACCGTATCAACCTCCAAGCGTATTCCTGTCATTCCCAAAGGATCTTTTATCCCAGATTGCCCATCGACGATAAAGTTTTTAGGAATTACATGTAATATCTCACGATTCTGAGGAATGGATATTGCTTGAGAAGCATCAATAACACGGATTATGTCGTTCTCCGTAATTTCCCCATCCGCTCTAGACACAGCTATAACACCATGTGATTCAATAGAGGAGACATGAGAACCTCCTATTGCAACAGTGGCGTGGGTAACTGGAACCCCAGTCATGCGCTCAACTTTTTCCAAAGCTGACGAGATTGTTGAGACAGCTTCTTCGATATCAACGACAACTCCCTTTCTGATTCCAGAAGAGACCGTCTCACCCACGCCTATTATACTTGGGACAGAAGTATTCTCATCAATCTTACCCACCACCACACGGACTGATGAAGAACCGATATCCAACCCGACTAAATATTGTTGCTGTGCCATGCTATTTTAATTTTTCTTTTAAAATTTTTGAGATAACTGAGCCGTCGGCTTTGCCTTTTAATTTAGGCATTACCAGACCCATTGCTTTTCCGAAATCCGCAGCTGCAAATGTTTGCCCAGCCAAAGCTTCCTCAATAATACTTACGACCTGCTCTTCTGAAAGCTGTTCAGGTAAATACCTATGCAGCACAGAAATTTCTGACTGTTCTTTTTCCGCCAACTCGGGGCGAGCCCCTTTTGTGTAAGCTTCCACTGAATCCCTGCGACGTTTCACTTCAGATCCAATGATTGAGACAATTTCTTCATCGCTGAATTCTTTTCCCTTGGCGATTTCTTCATTCATGATTCTAGCTTTCAGCATTCGCAAAGTATCGACTTCGGTTTGCTGCTTAGCCAACATCGCCTTTTTTAAATCTTCAAGGATTGTGTTTTTTAGCATATTTACTTTTACATCCACTAACTTAGTATTTACCAAATTTACGGACCGGCATCTTACCGCTCTTTTTAAGTTCTTCTCTCTTTTCTTTCAAATCAGAACGTCTACGCGCATCTTCTCTTACGAATCTTTTGCTCTTAGCTGGCTCAAAAAATCTAATTTTTCGGGCACGAACTAAAACACCGCTTTGTTGTATCTTGCGGTTAAATCTACGTAATAAACTCTCAAATGATTCGCCGTCTTTCTTTTTTACTTCTACCACTACTGTCACCCCCTTCAAAAGGTTGAATAACTGATAAAAAACTATTATGAATATACCTTAAATGCACCCTCGGGTCAAATTAAGTGTAACCTTCCAAATCACCCGCTAACAGGTGCAGATGAAGGTGGGGGACCTGAGTGTACTTCCCGGCATTGAAAAGCAATTTATAATCCGGCAAGCTTTGTTCTTTAGCAAAGCTTCTTGCTAAAAGCATCATTTTACCTAACATCTCTTGATCTGCGGATTGAGCGTGGACTATCGATTGAAGATGATTCTTCGGCAAGATCAAAAAATGCTTTTCTGCCACAGGAAATTTTGAAGGGATAATAATAAAGTTGTCATCTTCAAAATGTATAGGTGACTCTACTTCTTTTCTTACAATTTTACAAAAGATACAATCTAAATTTTCCATATTTTTAGTATTCATTAAATATAAAAAACAAATAGCCTCCCCCGTTGGGGAGGCTATAATTATCTACCTAAACGTTTTTTGACTTCATCTATTATCTGATCATAGCGGAAGACTTCTTGCATTCCGGATTTCACATCTCGCAATATCACCATATCATCCATCGCTTCCTTCTGACCTATAATCAATGCGATCATTGCCCTTTGGCCTTCTGCCAATTTCAATTGGTTCTTTACTCCTCCGTCGCCGAAGTGATCATGAACTGAGATCTTTGCATCCCAAAGCTCAGAAAAAAGTTTTAAAGCTTTCTTTGAGGCTAGATCGCCCAACGGGGCAAGATAAACTTCAGATTTTGGTTCAACAACAACAGTTGGCTCAATGACCAAATTTTGAATTGCCTTTTGCAAGACTTCCATGTATCCAGTAAAACCAAAGCAAGCAACTTGCTTACCTGTCAATTCCCTTAGCATGTCTTCATGGTAAGCACCTTCGCCTATAAAATATTCGTTCTGCTCATCTTTTACTCTAAATGAAAATATTGTTCTTGAAGTTCCCTGCTTGCCTACCAACATCGGGTTCAAACTATATCCAACACCTAGCTCGTCTAATCCTTCCAGAATATGAGTAAAGTGTTTATGACAATCTTCATCTAAGAAATCAACTATCTGAGGCGCTTCGGCAGCAACCGTACGGCATTCTAAATTCTTACAACGAAAAACTTGCATCGGGTATTCTTCCAGAGAAGCAACGCATTCGTTACAGAGCTCATATTTCTTAGTCTGTAAAAAGTTGCGCAAAGTTTCGTCATAATCTTTACGACATTCTGATCTGCCGACGCTATTTATTTCTAAGGTGATATCACCCAATCCTAACGACTTTAGAAATTTCCACACCAAACTAATCAGTTGGACCTCAATTAAAGGAGAAAACTCACCCAATAACTCAAACCCATACTCCCAAGAGCTTACAAACTTTTTCTGCTTTTCGTCATAAACGATTACTGCTGAGGAATGGTACCATTTAGAAAGTTTTTGTGTTTCGACAACCTTTCTATCAACATAAGCACGCATCATTCCAGGTAAAGCTTCTGGCCTAACAGCAATGCGATTACTCTCCGGATCCATAAATGTGACCAACGTGTTTGAACCAATATCAAAATTTTCGAATAAAGACGCGTGCTCCAAAATTGGTAGTTCAATTCTTAAAAACCCAAAGCCCTGCGCAAGCTTTTGCATTTTCCCAATCATGAAATCCCAAGAACTGTCCATACCCGGAACTATATCAATCATACCTGGAAGCAACTGCGGTTTTTTTCCTGTAGTCGATTTCTTTTTCTGTGTAGTCATTATTTTGAATATTCCACGTTATTAAATTTCTTAAAGTCTTGAAACGGAAATGCTCTGACAAATACTTTACCTATAACATCGTAGCGCGGCACCGGACCCCAGAATCTAGAGTCAGAGGACGCTAAACGATTATCACCTAAAACATAGTACTCGTCATCACCTAAAGTAGTCTGATTTTCACCCACCGGAAAAGTTGTATCTTCTGGGTGCAAGTACTCCTCTTTCAAAATGAACCCTCGAGGATTTTCTTTGTTAGTGATAATAACTTTATTCTCTTCAATTCTAACAGTCTCCCCTGGTAAAGCTACTACTCTCTTAATAAAATATTGACTGTTATCTTTTGGATATTTGAAAACAATAATATCTCCTCGTTCTGGATCATGCAGGTGGTAAGCCAACTCGTTGATGATCAAGTATTCGCCACTATAGAAATTTGGCTCCATAGAAGAACCTGAAACTATAAATGGCTGAGCAACATAATATCGAACCGGTAAAATTATTACCAAGGAAATTAAAAATACTTTTATCAAATCAACGATAAAAGCACCTAGCTCTGAAAAAGATCCTGAGTTTTTTGGCTGCGTTGAGCCAGTGTGAGACGAGGAATTTGATTCTTGTTCAGACATAAAAATATTCTAAAATTTCTTAGGGATCCTTATAAATATACTCTCTATTGAGCATAATTGCAAGGGTTTTTCCTTTGAAAAACTGGACCTTTTCGATATACTTAGGGATATGAATCAAACAGAAATAAAATCAAGAAAGTTCCCTAAATTCTTTTGGACGTTCTTAATAGTTTTAATGATAGTTTTGGGAGTACTCTTCGCTAAAGCGTACAATGTCGGTAGTAAAGTCTTCACGAGCGACAGCTCTTTTCTCAAAAAAATCACTTCTTTAATTTTTAGCTCGCGGTCCGAACTTCTTGGTGCTAATAACGATCGCATCAACATTTTACTCCTAGGATACGGCGGCATTGGTCATGATGGCAGTTACCTAACTGACACAATAATACTTGCAACACTAAAGCCCAGTACAAACGAAGTCGTGCTCAGCTCGATTCCCCGCGACTACCTATGGGAAAATGGCCGCGCAAAAATAAACTTTGCTTTTGCTAACGCGTACGAAAAAACCCAAGACTACAACAAAGCCGGAATGGAAGCAATAAAAGCCGTTGAAGAAATCACCGGCGAAACCATTCCCTATTACACCTCGATAGACTTCACTGGTTTCGAAAAAGCCGTTGATGAGGTTGGAGGCTTAGACATTAATATCGAAAACACTTTCACAGATTCGGAATATCCGGACAACAAGTACGGCTACCTCCCCGCTTTAACTTTTACAAAGGGCTCCGAACATATGAACGGAATCCGTGCCTTACAATTCGCACGTTCCCGCCACGGCAACAATCAAGAAGATTCAGACTTTGCGCGTAGCAAAAGACAAGCTTTGATTATTTCGGCTTTCAAAAATAAAATAATAAATTTAAACTTATTTTCTAACGCCTCTAAAATTAACGGTCTAGTGGACATATTTGCGGACCATGCCCACACCAACCTTAACCCAAACGAATTGATCGCTTTATCGAAACTTACTAAAGACAAAGAATCAAAAATTACCAGCCAAAGCTTAGATTTAGAAACCGGCATTGTCTGTTCCGAAATCAGAGAAATCGAAGGTTATGTCCTAACTCCATGCCCCGGCATCTCAAAAAACCATGTGAAAGACTTTTTTAAGAACGCCTTTATCCAAGCAGAAATTCGTGCCGAAAAACCTGAGATAATATTGGAAAACGCAGGTACCGACACTGCTCTATATATATCCACCAAAATTCAACTCACCCAACTTGGGGCAATTATCTATGAAGCTCCCTATAAAGGCCTGCCTCTTCGTAAGAGTGTCATCTATCAAATAAACAACAAACCTGCTACAATTAGATATCTTGAAGGCAAATTGGGCGTTAAAACTCAACAAAAGCCGGCTACGATGAAAGCGGAAGCAGATTTAGTAATTATCATCGGCGGAAATTAAAAATCCATGCGAGAACCGTTAGTGGCAATAGTTGGCGAGCCGAATGTCGGTAAGTCAACCTTGCTCAACAAAATAATAGAACAAAGAGCGGCCTTAACTTCAAACGTTGCGGGAACCACCCGCGACCGTTTTTATGCGCCCGCATTTTGGAACAACCTTACTTTTACACTCGTTGATACGGCCGGAATAATATTAGATCAACGCGACGAGTTAGAAATTAATATTCAGAAGCAAGTTGACATTGCAATTCAAGAAGCCGACCTAATCCTTTACGTCCTCGATGGCAAGCTAAACCCAGAGAGCTTGGACAGAGCGGTTTTACAGAAACTTCGCAAGAGCAAAAAGGATGTCCTTCTTGTTATCAATAAGATTGATGCACCTAAAAAGTTTGCTGAGGTTGTAGATAACTACATGTTTACTGGGTATAAAAATATTTTCCCTGTTTCTTCTGTGGCCGGTAACGGCGTTGGCGACTTATTGGATGGCATTACAAAAAATCTGCTTGCTCGCGGGTTTACCAAGATCGAGAAAGATCCGACTGAAATTTCTGTTTCCTTAGTAGGTAAACCGAATGTCGGTAAATCCTCAATCTTTAACAAAGTTTTAGGTGAAGAGCGTGTCGTAGTCTCTAGTACTCCGGGGACCACTCGCAACGTCATCGACACGGAACTAAAATATAAAGATCATAAAATTAAATTCTTAGATACTGCCGGTTTAAAAAAGAAACCCAAGAATCAAGATTTACCCGACGTCTACGCGACTTTTCAAACCATACGCGCAATTCACCAAAGCGACGTCTGTATTTTAGTGATCGACTCATCAATCGGCATAACCCAGCAAGACCAACGAATAGCCGGTCAAATAATAGAAGCTGGGAAAGGCTTGATAATTGTCGCGAATAAGACGGATCTTCTATCAGAAACAGAGCAGTTAAAGCTGCAAGGCAATCTTCCAGACTTTTTTGAGTTCTTATGGTGGGCACCGGCTGTGCCAGTTTCAGCAAAGAATGGTCAAGGTATAACCGCCATGATGGACTTCATTCTTCAAATAGAAGAAAATCGCCACAAAAAGATTGATCCAGAAACCCTGACAGAATTTTTTCACAAAAAACAGAAGCAAAGAGAACCGCACAGAATGCGGGACGAAAGAGTACCTAAGGTCTACAGCTTGCATCAAGTGTCAATCAATCCCCCAGTGTTTTTAATGATGGTCAACGAGCCATCAGCAATATCGATGCAGTTTAGAAAATTTATTCAAAACTCAATAATTAAGGAACTAGGCTTTTGGGGCACACCGGTGATGCTAAAATTGGAAGCGAAAAGAGGCAACCCTAAATTTAACGAGATTCTTTCCGCAGAAGATGCCGAAAAACAAAGCACCTCACAGGACCGGTCTAGTTCAAACCACTATGAAGTTTACGGGCCTGGCGATGACATACCAAATCTCGACTCGAACGCAGATGAAGAGTAAGATGAAACTATGAAAATAATTATTGGCCTAGGAAATCCAGGAGCAGAATACCAATCTACCAGACACAACGCTGGTTTCATAGCATTGGACTACATACTGAAAGAATATCAACCAATTTCCTGCGCTTCAAAGTTCTCTGCCAGAATATCGGAAATACATCAACCGAAAAAAACTTTATTTGCTTACCCGGAAACTTACATGAACGAATCCGGGAAAGCAGTTAAAGAACTTTTAAATTTTTATAAACTGACTCCGAAAGACATTTTAGTTCTACACGATGAAGTGGATCTACCACTCGGCACCCTTAAATTAACAGAAAGTTCCGGCCATGCCGGACATAACGGTATTCGCTCTTTAATAGATGAACTAGGAACCCAGGACTTTAAAAGAATAAGGATTGGTATAGAAAGCCGAGAAGATAAAAACCAGCTGCCTACCGAGGCGTTTGTACTTCAAAACTTCACACCTGAACAACTAAGAAGCCTGCCCTTAGAAGAAATAAAAGCACGAGTGGAAATGGAGCTACGAAGTTAACAAGATTTTTATAAAAAACATCCTGAAATTTAATCAGGATGTTTTATTTTATTTAGTACCCTACCTACGAGTGAAAGATAAGCCAGCAGACGCTGACAATACCTTCGCTTAACAGCTTACTCGCAAACAGTAGGAGGGATTCATGCTTGCTTTGGCTACTCGCAAATAGGGTGCTAAATAAAATGTGCTTTGTCTTTTGATCGTCAGGAACACTCCCTCAGACCCTTAACAATACATAATATTAACATAATATGGAATCTTTGTCAATAAAGTCTAAAAACAGCTTAGATAAGCCCTTTTTAGAGCCTTTTCTACATGCTTTGAAGCTCTTTTACCCCTATCAACGACAAATAAATGAAATAGCAGTTAAATTTAAATTAAATTGGTCAGAAGCCGTATCGACACTGTGCCCGGTCACTTCGGTTGAGACTGAGTGGGCAAATCTAAAGAAATTGGATATTAAGGCCGTAAGCATATCAAGTCCAAACTACCCTCGTTTACTGAAGGAAGTGGTTGATGCGCCAACACTTCTCTACTATAGAGGGGCGCTCCCATACACAACTGTTAATTTAAGCGTGGTCGGCAGCAGAAAGATAACCACTTACGGGGCACGCTGCATAGAATACTTATTTAACGATTTGTTTGACCAACCCGTTACAATTGTTTCCGGATTAGCTTATGGTGTTGATACTAAAGCCCACCAAACGGCACTAACACTCGGAATGAACACCGCTGCAATCCTAGGCTCCGGCTTAGACAAAGCGAGTCTGTATCCATACCAGAATTACGGTCTGGCTGAGAAAATACTTGCCAGTGGGGGTTGCTTAATATCTGAATTTCCCCCAGGAATAAAAGCCCGACCCGGTCATTTCCCCCTACGAAACAGAATAGTAGCCGGTTGCAGCGACGCTGTCCTTATTGTTGAAGCAAGTCGTGATAGCGGATCACTGATTACCGCTCGTCTCGCTAAAGAATCTCAGCGGCAAATTTTTGCCATACCAAATGATATATTTGAGACACAGGGATATGGGACAAACTTACTTATTAGCAACGGAGCAAAAATAATAGTAACCGGCGAGACAATCCTCGATTACTTTAATTTAAAAGCATCTTCCAGGCATCTAGTAAATCCAGGCGTTAAACTTAACGCAGCGGAGCAAAGAATTGTGGAATCGATCCCTAAACGAGGCGCGGATTTTCAAGAAATATTTGAGCGGAGCCAGGTCCCCTATGGCGAACTAAATCTGTGTTTAACGACCATGGAAATAAAGAACATAATTACAAAATTACCAAGTGGAAAATTTCTTATCAATTTGACAAGCAACAACTCCGCTGGTTAAACTCTTAAAGTAATTTTGATTCTCCTATGGCAAAAACATTAGTTATCGTTGAGTCTCCGACAAAAGCAAAAACTATCTCAAGATTCTTGGGTAAAGATTTCGACGTCCAAGCGTCCTTTGGTCACATCCGCGATCTACCGAAAAGTAAGATGGGTATAGACACCAAAGGAAACTTTGAGCCAACCTACACTATTCCTCTAAAGGCGAAGCCGATAATAGCCGAGCTTAAACTCAAGGCTGACAAAGCCAAAGATGTCATTCTTGCAACAGACGAAGATCGCGAAGGAGAAGCAATTGCTTGGCACTTGATTTCTGCCTTAAAGCTTAAGAGCAAGGATATAAAACGAATAGTTTTCCACGAAATTACCAAAGGTGCTATCGATGGCGCTTTGGCTCACCCTCGTTCTTTAGACTTAAATTTAGTAGACGCTCAACAAGCCCGTAGAATCTTGGACCGTTTAGTAGGCTACGAGCTATCCCCTTTTATATGGAAAAAGGTTCGCTACGGCCTTTCGGCTGGAAGAGTTCAATCCGTGGCCTTACGATTGATTGTGGAAAGAGAAAGAGAAATTGAAAAGTTTATTCAAGAAGAATACTGGTCAATTGACGCTAAACTTTCCAAAGACAATATCTCTTTTGACTCAAAGTTAAACCGCATATCTGATAAAGTGCTGGCTAAATTTGATATTAACACCGCGGAACAAGCGACTGAAATTATTTCTGATTTAAAAAATGCAACGTACATTGTTGATGAGGTAGTGAAAAAAGAAGTTACCAGAAAACCATCAGCGCCATTTATTACCTCCACTCTGCAGCAAGAGGCAGCTAGAAAGTTTGGTATGTCAGCCAAACAAACCATGGTTATAGCACAGCAGCTTTACGAAGGAATAAACATCGGAGAAAAAGGTCACACTGGTCTTATTACCTATATGCGTACAGACTCTGTGAATCTGTCCGAGACAGCCTTGAACGCCGCAGCAGAGGTGATTGTTGAAAGATTTGGTAAGGATTACTACCATGGGGAGCACAGAAAATTTAATACGAAATCAAAGAACGCTCAGGAAGCTCATGAAGCGATTCGACCAGCAGAGTTAAGACACCATCCCGATGATATAAAACAATTTTTGGATCGTGGACAATTTAAAATTTATGACATCATTTGGAAAAGAACAATCGCCAGCCAAATGTCAGAAGCAGTTTTCGATGCCACCGCCGTAGATATCTCGACGCAGGGCCAAAGTGACAAAACCTATAATTTCCGTGCGAATGGGCAAGTTGTAAAGTTTGAAGGTTTTATCAAAGCTTACACTGAAGGAAGCGATGAAGAAGAATCAGAAGTAGAAGGACAGTTGCCGGATCTGGAAAAGGGCGAGAAGCTAGGTTTAGTTGAATTGAAACCTAATCAACATTTTACCGAACCTCCCGGTAGATACTCTGATGCCACTTTGATTAAGGCCCTTGAAAGTCACGGCATCGGTCGTCCCTCAACCTACGCCCCCACCCTATCAACAATTCAGGATCGTGATTACGCAGAAAAAATCGACAAAAAATATAAACCAACTGAGGTTGGTATATTGGTCAATGATCTTTTAGTTGAACACTTTCCTCAGATTGTAGACATCGACTTCACTGCGAAAATGGAAGCCGACCTCGACGAAGTAGCGGAGGGTAAAATAAAATGGCAACCCGTTATCAAAGAGTTCTACGACCCCTTTAAGAAATTAGTTGATGAGAAAAGCGAGGAAGTTGAAAAACAAATTCAAGTATCGGAGACGCCTTGCCCACACTGCGCTAAGCCAATGATTATCAAATTCGGTAGACTTGGTAAGTTTTTAGCTTGTCCTGAGGGAGAAAAAATAACTAAGCCAATGCCGGAAGAGGAAGCTAAAATCAAGGAATTGGAAGCTAAAACTCAAGGCGAACTATGCCCTCTTTGTAATGAGCCAATGAAGGTTCAAAGAGGTAGGTTTGGATTCTTTTTAGGCTGTGCCAAATATCCGGAATGTAAGGGTATTAAAAAAATCCTTAATAAAATCGGATTTCCATGTCCTAATTGCCAGATAGGCGAAGTTGTCGAGAAGAAAGCTCGTGGACGTGGTCAACCATTTTACTCCTGCTCACGATATCCCGATTGTGAATTTATTATAAATAAACGCCCTACCACCTCCGAAGAGCTGAACATCTTTTGGGAAGAACAAAAAGCTAAACCAAAGAAGCCGAAACGAAATTACAAAAAGAAAGAAGTTAAATAGCTTTAGCCACAGAAGC
>JBKJSV010000091.1:0-2768 GCA_046595755.1 Candidatus Doudnaibacteriota bacterium
TTGAGCAAATAAAAGAGCAACGCAAGCTAAACGGCCAATTCAAAACTTTGAAGGAATTCATAACCCGAATGCAGACCCGGAATTTCAATAAGAAATCTTGGGAAGCTTTAGTTAAATGTGGGGCATTGGATAACTTTGGAGAGCGTAATCAACTTCTATTTAACACCGAGCACATTTTGGAATACGTTCGAGAGCAATTTAAGTCGAAGCAGGCCGGGCAAGACAGTTTATTCGGAGGCATGGCAATAGAAAGCCAAGACTTGGTACTACAACAATGCGAACCAGCTAATTCTGACGAGAAATTACTTTGGGAAAAAGAACTTCTTGGTCTATATGTTTCTTCTCACCCATTAGAAAACTACAAAAAAGTTTTCACCCAAATAATGAAAATCGGGCAACTTACCGATGAGATGATAGAAAAAAATGTCACAGTCGGCGGGATTATCTCGAAGATGAAAAAAAGTTTGACGAAAAAACAAGAGCCGATGATTTTTTTGACACTAGAGGACCAAACCGGAACAATCGAAGCGTTGTTATTCCCTAAAACACTTGCAAAAGTTGGTGGAATATTAGAAATGGAAAAAATTGTTCAAATGAGCGGCAGGCTATCCGATAAAGACGGAGAGTTTAAGTTAATTGTTGATGATGTCAAAGATTTACCAAACGACATGATTTACGAAATGAATGTTGCTGATTTCGAAAACCAGAGCTTGGTGGTTATTAACCTGCCAGAAAGAGTTTCCAAGGACACAATGTTACAGATCAAAGAGACCCTGGAAAGATTCCCAGGCACAGCCGCGGTGCAGGTAAATATAGTTAGTCCGTTGGGACAAAAACTAAAAACTCTTCCAACTAAAATAAAAGTTGGTTTTTCCGATGAAATGTTACTTCAATTAAAATCAATTAAGGACGTTGGTCGGGTAATGGTCGAAAACGGCGCACCTACTCCTAGCAGCTTTTCTCCTTTGGAAGAGTAAAGTTTTGTTACCTCATCCCGATTGTGCTATACTCTTTTTAGTTTCGGTCAGCCCTTGAAACAGTGATACGGCTACTAACCGTTGAGTTTCAAACAATTTAAAGCATGTTTGGGTGGAACCGTTCACTCGCCTAGCAAGGCAATTTGAACCCCAAAGTTTTTTCGTGAGTAAATCATTCACGACAAGACTTTGGGGTTTTATTTTATACTCCTATTAACTTAACCAAATTCTATGGCAAAAAATCAAGAAAAATTACAAAATCTTCGTCATTCTTTAGCGCACATTTTAGCAAGCGCCGTTCAAGAGGCTTTTCCAAAAGCCCAGTTGGGAGTTGGACCTGTTATTGAAAACGGCTTTTACTACGACTTTCTTCTTCCACGCGCTCTTACTCCGGAAGACTTACAACGTCTAGAGAAACGAATGCGCGAATTAGTTCGCCAACGCTTAGGTTTTGAGAAACAAGTAATGTCTTTTGAAGAAGCGAGTAAATACTTTAGTGAAAAAAATCAAACATTTAAAGTTGAGCTGATTAACGACATTAAAACTCACGGCACAACTGTTTTTAAAGACATTACTGGAGACGGCGGTGACGCCGCGGAAAAACCTAATGCAGTTTCGCTGTATCACACCGGTAAGTTTACCGACCTTTGCCGGGGAGGACACGTTGATAATACTTCGGAAATAAAAGCCGATGCCTTCAAACTAGAAAAAACTTCTGGTGCATACTGGCGCGGTGACCAAAAAAACCCTCAAATGCAGCGCGTTTACGGCCTAGCTTTTGAAACTAAGGAACAATTAGACGAGCATTTAAAGCTGCAGGAAGAACTGGCCAAACGCGACCATCGTGTTCTTGGTCCGAAATTGGGTTTATTTCTATTTAACGAAATGTCACCCGGTATCCCCTTCTACCTACCAAAAGGATCAGTAATAAGAAACGAATTAGAAAAATTCGTTCGTGAATATTCTTACGGCCGCGGGTACAGTGAAGTGCGTTTACCACAATTATTCGATGCTGAGCTTTTTAAAACTTCCGGTCATTGGGAACACTATCGTAGCGATATGTTCACCCTAAAAGTTGAGGAACGAGATTTTGCATTGAAGCCAATGAACTGTCCCGGGCATATGCTCTTGTATAAGCAAGGACTATACTCCTACAAAGATTTACCGTTGCGCTTCGCCGAGATGTCGACTTTATATCGCAATGAACTGTCCGGAGCATTAGGTGGGCTTACACGTGTTCGAGCATTTGCTCAAGATGATTGCCATATTTTTGTTACGCCTGAACAAGTTAGCGATGAAGTCGCAGAGCTACTAAAACGGGTCAGTAGAATTTACAAGGTTTTTGGAATGAAAATTGAAGACGTTTATTTATCAACTCGTCCGGAAAGTGCAATGGGCACTGAACAAGAATGGAGTAAAGCAGAATCCGCTTTATCGAATGCATTACGAAAAGCCAAGTGGAACTTCGAAATAAATCCTGGTGACGGAGCTTTCTATGGTCCGAAGATCGATATGAAAATCAAAGATACATTGGGGAGACAGTTTCAACTAGCCACAATCCAATTAGACTTCCAGATGCCTCAAAGATTTGGCTTAGAGTATGTAGATACCGATGGTACCAAGAAGACTCCTATAGTCATCCACAGAGCAATTTTAGGCTCCTACGAGCGTTTTATGGGAATACTTATCGAGCAGTTCGCTGGTGCCTTTCCATTGTGGCTATCCCCTGTACAGGTTTCAATCTTGGCAATTTCAAAAAAGCAGAACAAGTACGCTAAAAGCATTGAGAAA
>JBKJSV010000058.1:0-11023 GCA_046595755.1 Candidatus Doudnaibacteriota bacterium
TAAGCATCCGCGACAGCTGTGAGCATCCTGGTGTACCAAGAGACTCTGGAAGTAGTTTTACTCCAAGGACGCACAGCTCCTTCTGCCAAGGTTAATTTGGGATTTGGTATTACCAGCTCTGGCACGATATCTAATTTGGTACCCAAACCGGTACATTCCGGGCAAGCGCCGTGCGGTGAATTAAAAGAAAAACTCCTCGGAGCCAATTCCGACATGCTGACATGCCCTTCGGGACAAGCAAATTTTTGAGATAACAATATTTCTTTATTTGAATCAAGATTTAAAACTAAAGCCACTTCGTCGCCTAACTCTAAAGTTGTCTCTAAAGAATCCGCCAAACGAGCGCGGTCTTCCCTGTCGATAGATATCCTGTCCACTACTACATCTATAGAGTGTTTTTTCTTCTTATCTAAATTAAGCTGTAAGGCTTCGGCTAAATCCATTATTGTGCCGTCAATCCTAACTCTGCCGTAACCAGCTTTTTTTGCTTCCTCTAAAACGTGCTTATGCTCTCCTTTTTGGTCACGGATAAAAGGTGCCATTAAGACCACTTTAGTTCCTGGAGGCAATGCTAGTAACTGGTCGATCATTTGAGAGACCGATTGCCCCGCAATTCTTTTACCACACACGGGGCAATGCGGCAGACCAACTCGCGCAAACAACAAACGAAGGTAGTCATAAATTTCAGTCACAGTTCCTACAGTAGAGCGTGGATTGTGTGAAGCGGACTTCTGATCAATTGAAATCGCCGGAGATAAACCCTCAATGCTCTCTACGTCCGGTTTATCCATTAAGCCCAAAAATTGTCTGGCATATGCTGAAAGTGATTCCACGTAGCGACGTTGACCTTCCGCATAAATCGTGTCGAAAGCTAAAGAAGACTTACCAGAACCGGAAAGGCCGGTCATAACAATTAATTTGTTACTTGGTAAGTCTAAGTTTACGTTCTTTAAATTGTGTTGCTTCGCTCCACGGATTTTGATCATTGGTTTCAATTTAATGTCGCCACGCTCCATCTGAAATTCCGACGCAGTTAAGAGAAAGTGTACACCCGATGTCAAGGTTTTGCAAGAGCTAAGGCCCTGTTTTGCTAAGTTTTCCCAAACAAAGAAAAAGCCGCCCCTTTAGTCATAGACTTTGGGGGGCGGCTTCGCATCTCACGGTCGCGTGAACCAGTGCATCACAGCGTCCGCTAGGACACCGGCACGGCGCGGACGCCCTGGGGGCGACGGCTCGCGCTGGCGGCGATTCGCGGAGCAGATCGGTCCCTGAACCCCTTGCGAGCGGGGTAGCGACGGCGATCCGGCTGATCGAAACGGGGCTGGGTCAACGTCACGGTGACGATGCCAGCGGTTCTGGTAATGATGCGACCGAGTGAGTGGGTCATTGTCTCTCCTATGGGTTGTCTGCCTTGGCAGATATAGCTTCGCAGATGTGCAAAGACTATTCGCCATCATACCAGAAACTTGCTTTTTTGTCAAGGATATAGTTAAATACCGTGTTATAATCCCCATATGGCACAAGAGCTTAAGGAAAAACTTAAAAACCTCCCTCGTAAACCCGGGGTTTACCTATTCCGGGGGACAAACGAGGAAGTTCTTTATGTTGGCAAGGCTAAAGACTTGAAAAACCGGGTCTCGCAGTATTTCCATAAAGAACACGATGGTCGCCTTCAAATCCCCTTTTTAATGCGGGACGTTTTGAATTTCGAGACGATTATTACTGATAACGAGGTTGAGTGCTTGATGCTAGAAAACACCTTAATCAAAAAGTACAAGCCGAAATACAACATTAAATTAAGAGACGATAAAAACTATGTCTTCATTAAAATTGACTACGACACTGAAATACCACAAATTTACACCATCAGAAATCCAGATTCTAAGAATGCCCGTTACTTCGGACCATACTCCTCTGCTATAAAAGTTCGAGAAACTTTAAACATCGTTCGAAAAGTTTTTCCGTTCTGCGCAAATAAAAAGATTTCCAAACGCCCTTGTTTCTATTATTTCCTACACCGTTGCCCCGGAGTTTGTGTGGGTAAAATTTCTCTTGAAGAATACCAGAGCACGATTCAAAAGATTGCTTTGTTTATTGCAGGGAACATTTCTGAGATTAAAAAAGATATCTCCAAACAAATGAAACAAGCTTCGACGCAAAAGCTTTTTGAAAGAGCCGCGGATCTAAGGGACCAGTGCAAATCTTTGGAAATTGTAGAAGAAAGACAGAAGGCAATATTCTCAAAAAAAGTTCAATGGGATTTTATTTCCTTTTTCCAAACAGCGGATAAAACAACTACCAACGTTTTTGCAATTAGGAATGGCAAACTTATCGACCGAAAAAACTTCATCTTAGAAGAGACTCAAAACAAAACTGGCGCCGCTATAATCGCTGCTTTTTTGGAGAAGTACTACTTGGAAACAACCGACCTCCCAAGGGATGTATTTGTGCAAGAACTACCCACGGATATCAAACTAATTGAAGAGGCTTTAAATGAAAAAGCGAGTGATTTAAAACTAAGCAAAGGAAAAATAAAAATTAGCAGTCCAAACAAAGGTAAAAAAGCCGAGCTTATTTCACTCGGCATTGAAAATGCAAAAGAATATTTTGAATCCTGGTCTCGCGATCAAGTCTCAGAACTGTCTCGAACTACTTTAGCTTTAGATGAATTACAGAAAGTACTACAACTAAGAGAAGTGCCCTTCCGAATTGAATGCTTCGATATTTCCAATATTCAAGGCACCAATTCAGTAGCAAGCATGGTCGTGTTCGAAAATGGTAAACCAGCAAAAAAAGAATACCGGAAATTTAAAATTAAAATCGATGGCGAACCAAACGACTTTGCCATGATGAAAGAAGCCCTAACTCGTCGATTCAGCCTGGCACACACTAATAACGAAAGTCAACAAAAATGGACACTCCCCAACCTCTTAGTCATCGACGGGGGTAAAGGACAATTAAGCGTGGCGATAGAGGTGCTTCAAAATTACCATTTAGAAATTCCAGTGATTGGCCTGGCAAAAAGAGAAGAAGAAATCTTTGTTCCCGGAAATGCCATACCCATCCTATTACCCAAATCTGACTACGCTCTTCAACTCTTACAGCGACTACGCGACGAGGCACATAGGTTTGCCATTACATTTCATAAAAAGCTACGTTCGAAGCAGGCCTACAAATCCATACTGGATTCCATACCAGGAATTGGCCCTAAGAAGAAAAAACTTTTAATAAATAAATACGGCTCTGTCGCTAATATAAAAAAGTTGGCAAGCTCCGAAGAACTTGCCAACCTGATCGGAAAACGAGCAGCCGATCAACTGCTAGCCCAGGGCTAAGCCTCGCTTCCCCCTGCGACAGGAGGGAGCATTGAGTGCAACGCCCAAGCCAATGGAGCGACCCAACGTCGAAAGTGAGAGTAACGATCCTTGCGCAAGTCACGAATGACCGACTTCAGTACATGACGCGGGTGCATCGGTGGACGATCACGAGGCTCGGTCATCGCAGAAAACTTATCGGCGAAGTGAACAACGAAATCCTCAACCACCTCGGGTTTATGGTGACGCTTCACTACCCCGCTAACCACCTGCATCATTTCAATATTCCGAGGATCCTTAAGACGCCTTACCTCCTGATCGATGTATTCTGCTGAACGCATAGCATGGTCATGGATGTGCATCCGCTGCTCATCACTGAGCTCGCGAAGTAAATGAATATCCTGATCTTTTTTACCCACATCATGCAACTTCCCCGCCAGCAAGACAATCACGCGCTGACCGTCGCTCAGACCCATGTAACACGCGATCTCATAAGCAACTTCTCCGACCCTCTGATCGTGAGCGGTTACTTTGACCCCCTTAACGTAGCCGGGATCGTCTCGGTTCTCAGCGCTGCGATCATGTGCGGCGGTTACTTCCACCGAACGATGTAGCAGCCCCCTGATCTCCTTCGCTCTTCTTTTTCCGAGATTATCTTCCAGAGACAACCTCGGTTGAGATGGCGCCAACTTGTACTCCCAAAATCGGCGCTCCTGTTCCGTTGTCTCTGCCATGAATCCTCCAAAAGGTTCAATGCTAGAAAACAGCCACATCACTGCTGCTGATTTATATACTTTACCCAATCCTAGTTTTTCTAATTAGTCAGGTTTAATATAAAAATTTCTCGCTAAATCCGATAAAGGTGGACAATACAAACAAAAAGTCATCCATCGTTGGGGAAGACCTGGGACTTTGACCAGAACAGCTAAACTTGATATACTGCTCGATATGTCACAGATGCAAAAAATCTTAAGCTTAGTTCAATTGGCGGTCGGTGTATTGCTTGTTATTGCGATACTTTCTCAAAGCAAGGGCGTTGGCTTGTCCAATGTTTTTGGAGGATCTGACGCTATATATAGAACCAAGCGTGGCCTGGAGAAATGGCTTTTCTATACCACTATCGTAATGGCTATCGCGTTCTTGGGTTTGAGCGTAGCGGTAGTGCTGGTAAGCAAAGTCTAAGCAGTTCACGATCGCCGATTGTGACGGATCTATGCCAAAACTTTCAAGTGAAAAAATATTAATAGAGCTAAAAAAGATCGGGCGCGGAATTAAAAAACTGCGTTTTTTTAAATTTACCCATCTACCACGAACCCTTAGAATTTTGTCGCGGACTGAAAAGATTGTTCTCACCTCCCTCTTACTGATTCTTTTAGGTGATATTTTCTTTAGCACAAATCGTTTCTATATAAATAAAACTCGGTCTGTACCTGCCTACGGCGGAAGCTATAGCGAAGGATTATTGGGAAAACCTCGTTTCATAAATCCCGCACTTGCGCAGACTCAAACTGATAAAGACCTTACTCGACTGGTCTACTCAGGCTTACTTAAATATGATAATCAAGGAAACATTATACCGGACCTGCTGGAATCAGACCTACAAATTTCAGCGGATGAAAAGCAATACACGGCTAAATTAAAAAGTAATCTTAAATGGCATGATGGTCAAAGCTTGGATGCCGATGATATCATATTTACCCTTCAGCTACTAAAAAACCCGGATTACAAAAGCCCTTATAGAAAACTTTGGCAAAACATAGCGATTGAAAAAATAGACAACCTAACAATTAGATTTACGAACCCCGACGTTTCCTCCCCTTTCATCACCAATCTGACAACTGGAATACTACCTGAACACATCTGGTCGAAGGTCTCTCCAGAAAACTTTTACTTCGCAAAAGCAAATCTAGAGCCTATCGGCAGCGGGCCGTACTACCTAAAAGAGATAAACAAGTCAGTAAATGGAGAAGTTCGCTCGATCGGCATGGAGTCCTACTCTAACTATTACTTTAACAAACCGTTTATTGACCAAGTTACTATAAAGTTTTACCCAAACTACGAGCAACTACTAACGGGTTTACAAACCAAAGAAGTAGACTCAGTAGGTTTTATTCCTTTTGACAAGAAAATCTTAGCCGACGTAAATAAAAGTAAATTTATAATTACGAAGACTCCGCTTTTCCAGTATCAAGCTTTGTTTTTTAACACTACGCGAAGTTCGAAAGTTCTAGCTGAGAAAGGTGTTCGACAAGCTTTAGCGATTAGCGTTGATCGCGAGAATTTTATTTCAGAGGTTTACTCAGGACTAGCCATTCCCGCCTACGTGCCTATTCTCCCGGGGCAAATAGGCTATGACCCAGCTAATGAAAGCTTGAATAAATTCGACCTCAACAATGCAGAATCGATATTGGAAAAAAATGGCTGGTTGAAAACTAGCGCCGACGGAATACGTGCAAAAAATGGACAGCTTTTTAAGTTTTCCATCACAACCAATGATTTTGTTTTGAATGTAAAAAGCGCAGAAAATCTTCAAAAACAGTGGCAAAGGATCGGAGCTGAAGTATCGGTAAATATCGTGCCAACTGCTGAGTTTGAAAAGAACAACCTTCGTCCACGAAACTTTGAGGCTCTTTTATTTTCAGAAAGTACCGGACACGACCCAGACCCATTCGTTTTCTGGCACTCCTCTCAAGCCCTTAATCCCGGATTTAATTTAGCTCAGTTCAATAACACTCAAGCCGACCGTCTTATAACGGACGCCCGAAGCACATTCGATAAAAATGCACGCGCTGCTAAATACGCAAGTTTTGAAAATATATTCTCCGCAGAGCTTCCAACTTTAATTTTAAATCAGAGTATTTTCGTTTATGAAATGCGCCAAAAAGTTCAAGGCATTAATTTCCAACACCTGGCCAACCCCGAAGACCGCTTTTACGGTATCGACAATTGGTATGTGCAAACGAAGAGAGTCCTTAGATAAACTCAGACATTGACAAACAGAAGATATTAAGGTATGATGCGTTCATAAAGTTTTTCTACTTGGTTTTTCATCCTTCTGGAAATCAAAAAACATATTTATACACTAATTAAAGCCGAACACCTGTAGAAGGTTCGGTTAATAGGAATTTCATGATTAAAAATAAGTCCGAAGTAACGGACGAAGGTACTGCCGCGCCTGCGGTTTTGACCACAAGCAAGTTCACATCATCGAGACAAAATTTGCGCATCATCCCAATGGGTGGTGTTGAAGAAATCGGTGAAAACATGACCGTCTTTGAATACGGTGATGATATTTTAGTTATCGACATGGGTCTGGCTTTTCCAGACGAAAGCATGCCAGGAATCGACTATATTATCCCAGACACAAAATGGTTGGAAGAGAATCGAAAAAGAATCCGAGGAGTTATTATTACTCACGGCCATTTGGACCACACCGGAGGTATTCCACACATTTTACCAAAGATCGGTGACCCGCCAATCTACACCATGCCTCTAACAGCAGGTTTCATTAAAAAACGTTTAGAAGAGTTCGGCTTACTAGGTCGTGCCAAAATTAACGCTTTGGATATTAATGACGTTTTAACTTTAGGCAACTTTCAAATAAAGTTTTTCCGAGTTAACCACAGCTTCCCAGATGGAGTCGGCTTAGCTATAAAAACCCCAGTGGGAACAGTTGTTTACGCGACTGACTGGAAATTTGACCACACCCCAATCGACAACAAACCAGCAGAATTTGATAAGATTGCGCGCATTGGTGGCGAGGGAGTACTTCTATTAATGTCCGATTCCACAAATGCTACTAAGCCCGGTTACGCAACTTCCGAAAGAGAACTCTCTGAAACCATTGATAGAGTTTTTGCAGAAGCGCCGGGAAGAATAGTATTTGCAACATTCGCAACTTCTATTTCTCGTATTCAGCAAGTCTTTAACTCGGCAGCAAAGTTTAACAAGAAGGTTGTTGTTACCGGAAGAAGCATGGTCCAAAATATCGAAATCGCTCTATCTCTAGGATATTTGAAGATTGAAAAAGGTTTAGTAATTAAAACCGAGCAAGCTAAAAAATATCCCGATAAAAATATTGCGATGCTCGTTACTGGATCCCAAGGTGAAGAAGCAGCTGCATTGGCTAGGATCGCTCGTGGCGAACACAAAACCATCAAAATAAAGAAAGGTGACACTGTCGTCGTCTCTTCCTCCCCTATTCCGGGCAACGAAGGCGCGGTTCAAAGTGTTCTGTCGAACCTAACTAGAGAAGGTGCTAAAGTTTTGTATTACGAAAATCTAGACATCCACACATCCGGACACGCTAAGCAGGAAGATCTAAAGCTGATGATATCTTTGATCAAGCCGAAATACTTCCTACCGATTCACGGACAACATTTTATGTTGGTCGCGCACGGCGAACTAGCAAAAATGCTTGGCATACCTGATGAAAATATTTTCATCATGGATAACGGCCAAGCAGTAGAAATTAATTCTGCCCAGCAAGCTAAGGTAGCCGAAGCTAAGATACCGGGTGGCTATTTGTTTGTAGACGGATTAGGTGTCGGTGACGTTGGTGAAGTAGTAATTCGTGATCGCCAAGTTATGGCACGAGACGGTATGTTCGTTATTCTAATTATGGTTGATCGCAAAACCGGCAAACTAATCGCTCCACCGGATATTATATCCAGAGGCTTTATTTATATGAAAGGATCGGAAGAATTAATTCGTGAAGTAAAACACGAAGTCCGAAAACTTTTTGAAAGCAAGACTCATGGCGAAACAAACTACTCATTAATTAGACAAGTTGTCAGAGATGAAGTAGGAGAATACTTATATAGAAAAACTGAGCGTAAACCTATGATCCTGCCAGTAGTACTGGAGGTGTAATAAAAAATCCCGATCTGCGAAAGATCGGGATTTTTTAATAGGGATAGCACAAGCAGTAATAGGCATTCGAAGCTTGATCACACCAATTTATGGTGGGCGCCCAAGGCCGGCAGGTTCCCTGTTCTCCCGTTGTACTTTGAGGGCCAACCTCTAGAACAGTGACCATCAAAGCCCCTATTGGATTACCGCGACCATAATCGTAATAATAATAAGGGACGGCGGAACCTGGAGGTGATTTAGGGAGCTTAGAAAGAATCCCCGCGTTCACCAGCTCAAACAGAAAATTAGGAGAAACATCAGGGTAACCAAAACCTGGATTCTGGTTAATAGGCATCGTTCCATTGGTATCGTGATATAAAGCTAGCGCTGTTCTTAATTGATGCATATCTTGTCTGCGCAAAGCATCTCGACCTTTTGCGCGAGCGCTACCCAGAGCAGCCCCGACAATTGAGGCTAAAAGTCCTAATATCGCAATAACAATTAAGAGCTCTATTAAAGTAAAAGCTTTTTGTTTCGGTTTTGTCCACTGCATAACAAAATTATAGCGAATTTTAGAAGAAATTGCATCATGCTATAATATAAATATGAAAAAGAAAATCTTAGCTTCTGGAATAAGGGCGTCCAGTGAGCCCCACATCGGTAATTACCTGGGTGCCATTAAGCAATTTATTGAATTGCAGGATGTTCACGACTGCAGCTTTTTTATCGTCGACTTACACACTCTAACCACCCCCTTCGAACCAAAGGAATTGCGCCGAAATAGCATCGAAGTAGCCGCAGACTTTCTCGCGCTGGGAATTGATCCGCACAAATCCACTTTATACCTTCAATCACAAGTCGCCGAGCACTCCGAGCTGGCTTGGATTTTTAACTGTATTACACCTTTGGGTGAACTTTACAGAATGACACAATTCAAGGACAAATCCGGTAACGAAAATAAGGATAGTATTAACTCAGGTTTATTAAACTACCCTGTGTTAATGGCTGCTGATATTTTAATTCACAAAGCCGAGATTGTTCCAGTAGGAGAAGACCAAGTTCAACACATAGAACTAGCTAGAATAATTGCGCGGAAATTTAACAACCAGTTTGGTAAAACGTTTCCGGAACCAAAACACTTTCTAACACAAACATCTAGGATAATGAGTCTTAGCGACCCTCATAAAAAGATGAGCAAGACAGGAGGAGAAGGTATTTTACTCAGTGACTCCCCTGCCGAAATTCAAAAGAAGCTCCGCAAAGCGGTTACTGCCAGCACTACAAAGGGAACCTCGAAAGGAGTTGAAAATCTTTTTGTACTCTTAAGAGAGTTTGGGACTAAAGAACAAATTCAATTTTTTGAAAATGCACACCTTGATGGCACGATTAAGTTTTCTGAACTAAAAGATATCATTGCAGAAAATATCGCGAATCATTTTGCTCCTTTCAGAGAAAAAAGAAAAGAACTGCTAAGCAGCCCAGATGTTATCGCCAGAGCATTAACCGAAGGAGCAGAGAAGGCTCGGGTTAGAGCCAGAGAAACGCTTACCGAGGTTAAGAAAAAAGTCGGATTACTATAAGTTAACTAACTTAAAAAAGAACTAAAGGGCCCTGCGCATCATTGCACAGAGCCCCTTTTGCTTCGTCGTCGATCAACAAATCGGCATCGGTTCGCTTTGCATCAGCTGACGAATCCAGCTGCAGCCCCTTCGGCGAACTTCTACCCGATCTCCGATGACAAGATGGAACTGAACCACGTAGGCTCCACAAGGCTTCGCAGTGCGAAGCCCGCGGCCAAGGGTGCCCAGGCAGTAGCACTTAGCGACGCTCGCGAGAACGTCAGCTGAGAACCACCTGGGACCGATTGCGGTCAGGCTCCTCATGTCATGGATGACCTTGAGAAGCTCCCTATCGAACGGATCTTCTACCTCCTGTGATGTGTGGTTTGTGATGATTGCGCGATGATTGGCGCGAGCGAGGCGGGGGGGTATGGCGCTTTGCATCTCTGTCCCTCTCCGGAATAGATGGGATTTCCTGCAGACATTACTTGGATATATTATTCCCTCTGTTGAGAGAAGTCAACACTCCTGATATAATCTCTGCATGTCATTTAAAATCGGAATCGTTGGTTTGCCAAACGTTGGTAAATCCACCTTATTTAACGCCATCACTAAAAGCAAAGTTGAAGCGGCTAACTATCCCTTCGCCACAATCGACCCCAACGTCGGAGTCGTTGCCGTACCAGATGAACGGTTGGCAAAGCTAGCAGTGCTGGAAAATTCGGCAAAAGTTGTACCAACGGTTATAGAATTCGTGGACATCGCTGGTTTAGTCGCTGGGGCACACAAGGGAGAAGGTTTAGGGAACAAGTTTTTGGCGAATATCAGAGAAGTCGATGCGATCATGCAAGTCGTACGCTTTTTCGACGACAAAAATATTATTCATGTATCCGACAGTGTAGATCCTAAAAGAGATATGGAAGTGATTGCAATTGAGCTAGGATTAGCAGACTTACAAACAGTGGAAAAAAGACTTGAAACCGTCACTAAAGAAGCTAAGCAGGGAAATAATCGCGAAGCTTTGCTGAAAAAATCGGCTTTAGATAAATTCCAGAAGATATTAGCCGAAGGGTTAATGGCCTCAGAAGCCGTTTTGAACGAAGAAGAAGAGAAGGTTGTGAAAGAGCTGCAATTACTTACTACAAAACCTTTTCTATATGTTGCGAATGTTTCAGAGACAGAAGTCGCAAAATTTCAAGATCAGGAAAATAAAAACTTCATTCCTATCTCCGCCAAAATCGAAAGCGAATTAGCGGAACTACCTGACGAAGAAAGAAACGAATACTTAAAAGAGTTGGG
>JBKJSV010000072.1:0-5640 GCA_046595755.1 Candidatus Doudnaibacteriota bacterium
AGAAAATATTAGCAGCCTGTGCCCCGCCAGCTAAAACAACCTGTGCAGCTGAACTGACATTAAGATTTTGAGCTATCTGAAATATCCAGACATCATTTGCACTACCTGAAAGTGTGACATTGGTAGGAATAGTGACTCCTGTGCTCCATTTATACAATCCCGGGGCCAAGGTCATGCCGCCAATATTTCCCGCGCCAATTTCAGTAGCGGTAGGCAAAGTTCGTCCGGCTGCATCAGTATACGCAGCTTGCATATCACTGATAGCTGTTGTCATTGTAGTTGGAGAGGGAGCAGTGTAATCAGCTGCATATACTTTTCCCGTAACTTTGGCCGAGGTGGAAAATGTATTTCCTGCATCCATTATCAATCCAAATCCGGTGATTGCACTGGCACCGATTGGACTAGCTCCAATGTCTCCCGTAATTGAAGTTGTTCCAGTAGTTGAGATTCCAGATTTTGCCAAGATTGCAAAATTTGCTGCGGATCCGAGGTTAACAGATGCGGGACCAGCTGCTAAAGCAGCGATTGGCGCACCCAGGCTCATTACAAGACCGGCAAGAAACAAACGAGTCGCGACCAAACTAAGTAACTTCATAATATTTTTATTTTTAAATTATTATACTTTCATTATAACACCGATTAAATAAATATCTAATGCATTTACAAGTAAGAATTTAGATTTTTTTGTTTATTTGTTATACCTAGGATCTACGCCTACACAAATGATTGTTCAGATCGTCCAAAAACCCCTAAACTCCATAACTATTTATTAACACTTTTGAATAATCATACTCTTCTTGCAAACCTATTCTTTTTCTGAATAACGATCTTTATTGCTCAAATCAACCCCCATAAATAAAATACCCCAAGCTTGGGGTATTTTATTTATGGGGTGCCTAACGGGGATCGAACCCGTGACCGCGCTGCCACAGAGCGCTGTGTTGCCACTACACCATAGGCACCATGATACCCCTAACAAAAAACTCTTACACAGGGTAAGAGCACTTTTCATGTCCGCTGTGTCAGACATGCAATTACTTGAATTGCCTAAACATACTAGCTTATTTTCACCCCCTAGTCAACGCTAAAAAACGTCCTCTGCTCGCTGTCCTTTTCTCCATTTAATAAAGCGCTGCCACAATGTGTAGTCGTCATACCCGTACATTAAAATCGCCAAAGAAATTCCAAACAAAATCAAATGCGGCCAAACAGCTTCTCCGAAAAACATTAACGACAAAAAAATGAAAGTTAAAAAGAAAATCGTTGTAGCTCGAATTAAAATTCCCAATAAAAACATTATGGCGATACAAAGCTCCACCAATCCTGCACCCAAAACAATAAACAAAGGGTCAAACGGAAAAAACTTGGTCAGTCCATGCGCGCTTATCACTTCTAATGGTAAATTAGAATGCAAAAACTTCACGGTAATCGCTGCCCAAGCCATTGATATACCCAAACCAATTCTTAGTATCAGTCCGCCGTATTTTTCTTCAAAAGCCGAACCCCAAATTTGGAACTTAGTTTTTTGTGCATCGGTGACTTTGGATATCAGACTATCCAAAGAAAATAATCCCGAACCAGCGACTAATATCAAAATTATTTCTGCTAAATAATTTGTGTAATCAAAAACGTATAACCCAGTCTTCTGCCAAACGACACAAAATAAAACAAAAGCTATCGCTGCTGCTACTCTTCCAATGAACCCAACTATCATCATCACTCCGGTTACAAACAACATCGCTTTTAAAACGCTAGGTACAGCCAATTCAGCCAGCGCAATTTCTGGTCCAAATATCGCCTGATTGAAACTTCCATACAAAAAGCTTAGTCCCAAAAATACTCGAGCAATAACAGGAGCATATGGTTTTATCGCCTTTAGCACGCTCGCAGATCGCTGAGCCAAAACACCTTTATAGTTCAATATCAACAGAACTATAAAGAAAAGGGCTTGTAGAGTACCCCAGAAAATAAACGATCCCCAATTACCCTGCAGCGCAAGAAAAGGACTTACTGAATCATTATCATTTCTTATCCGCATTCTCCCATTCTCCAAAATATAAACCTCGTGCGCAGAGGCAAAACTAAAAAGCCCAAACCCGAACAAAGTCAGCAAAGATACTAGTTTTTTAAATTTACTTTTCATCTTTTTGTTTCAATTTCTATCCCTTTTCCTTATTATACCACCCCTTGCAAGCAAACGAGAAATCTGGCATAATAAGTCGAGCGCAAAAGGCGCCTTTTAAATTTAACCGAGCAGTTACCCACAAGAAACTAGCTACAGAAACTAATTACATGAGCAGCCAAAGAAGAGATAATATTCGCAATATCGCGATTATCGCCCACGTAGACCATGGTAAGACTACCCTCGTCGATGCAATGTTAAAGCAAACCCACACTGTCAAAGACGGCCCAGAAGGAGCTGATTTAATCATGGACTCCATGGACCTAGAACGAGAGCGCGGTATTACTATTAAAGCTAAGAATGCCAGCGTAGTTTACAATGGAATCAAAATCAATATCGTCGACACACCGGGACACGCTGACTTCGGCGGCGAAGTGGAACGTACCTTAAAAATGGCTGATGGGGTTATCCTTTTAGTAGACGCCAAAGAAGGACCAATGCCTCAAACTAAATTCGTTTTGAAAAAAGCTTTGGAACTAGGACTCCGAGCAATTGTTGTTATAAACAAAGTCGACAGACCAGACGCTCAAGCAGACGAAGTAGTAAATAAAACTTTTGACCTTTTCGTTGACCTGCGCGCCACTGATGACCAATTAGAATTCCCAATTATTTATGCTTCTGGAATAAATGGCATTGCCAGTTTGCACCAACCTAAACACCCAGGCGCAGAGGCTCTAAAAGATTTACAAAGCAACGACCTTATCCCATTGTTTGAAACAATCTTAACCCATATTCCTGCGCCCCAAGTAAACATGGACGATCCATTCGCTATGTTAGTTCTAGCTATTGCTTATGACGCCTATAAAGGAAGAATGGGTACTGGCAAAATTTTCTCTGGTTCAGTTAAAAAAGGACAGAGTGTTGTCCAAATGAAGGTAGACGGAACAAAAGTTACCAGCAAAATTGGCAACATCATGTCATTTGAAGGTATGGCTAAAGTTGAAGTTCAAGAAGCATTAGCTGGTGACATCGTTTCAGTTTCCGGATTCGAAGATATTACAATCGGCGAAACAATCGCTGACGCCGCAAACCCTATTCAACTTACTCCCGTCAAAATTGAAGAGCCGACGGTAAGGATGACATTTTCAGTTAACAACTCCCCTTTCGCAGGTCGCGAAGGAAAGTTTTTAACATCTAGAAATTTGAGAGAACGTTTATTTAAAGAATTAGAAACCAACGTTGCCTTAAGAGTAGAAGAGACCGGAACAACCGACTCTTATCTAGTTTCGGGCCGAGGCGAATTACACTTAGGTATTTTAATCGAAACAATGCGCCGTGAAGGTTATGAACTTCAAGTTTCCCAACCCGAAGTTATCTACAAAACCGTAGAAGGGATTAAGATGGAACCTTTCGAAACTCTAACAGTGGACGTACCGAACCAATACCAAGGACCTGTTATTGAAGAACTGGGGAAACGTGGTGGCGAACTATTACATATGGAAACCAGCCCATCGGATGAAATTCATGCTGAATACATGATCCCAACTCGTGGATTAATTGGATTAAAATCAGCCCTACTTACAAAAACCCGAGGTACAGCAATCCTTAATAACATATTTGATTCTTACAAACCCTTAGCGAACATTAACAGCGAAACTACAGACTCACATGGCTCCTTAATCGCTGCGGAAACTGGCATCTCAAACGCCTACGGACTCAACAACGCTCAAGAGCGCGGCACTTTGTTTATCGGCCCTGCTGTAGAGGTTTATGGTGGTATGATCGTGGGTAAAAATGCTTTTGATACCGATCTGGAAATTAATGTTAACAGAACAAAGAAGTTGTCCAACATGCGTTCATCTGGTGCTGATGATGCCATCATACTTACACCACCAAGAGATATAACTTTGGACATGGCGTTGGAATATATCGGCGGAGATGAGCTTGTAGAAGTAACACCAAAAAGTGTCAGAATGAGAAAAAAACTTCTAGATCCAAACGAACGCAGACGCGCTTCAAAGAAATAACAATAAAAAAACTCCGGTCGATTGGCCGGAGTTTTTTTATTTAAAGATTATTCTACTACCAAGAACCCTTTCATTCCCATTTGTCTGTGATTGCCGATGCTGCAATAAAACTCAAACTTACCTACTTTATCAGCTGTAAAAGTCACTTCTTCTTTACTACCTGTCGTGAGTGTCGCAGTTTTTACTTTAAGCTCGTCAATAACTAAATCATGGACACCACCCTGGTTATCGAAGACCAACTTAACTTTATCTCCCTTTTTTACTTTTATCTCCGTTGGGGTAAAAGCAAAGTTTTTCCCGACAACTGTGAAGGTCTTAACGCCCTCAGATGCAGTTGCTGAAGTATCTGAATTTTTCGAAGAATCCTGTATTGTGGAATCATTTGTGGAAGTTGTCTTTTCGGTAGATCCACATCCAGCCGCCATTAAGACTAGGAATGGCAATATAATCAAACTTTTTTTCATACTTTCCTCTCTATTAATTAGTTTATTTTAAAAGGCTTTCTATTATCATAAGCATTTGTAAGCCAGCAGGGCCATTGGTGGTTTTGACCTCTTGGTCTAAAAGCTCCATTTTTCTTAATGCATCCAAAACTTTCTTTTCGTCAAAATTTGCAGCTAACTTTTGGTAGACAAAAAGCTTCCCCGATGCAAAACCGGACTCACCGCCTCCTTTTATGATCAGAATATTCCTAAACTGCTCGGCTAGCAATCCTGACAAGCTTATAACCTTAGCTTTTTCGTCCCCCGGTAAGCGGTCCAAATACTCCGTTAATGCTTTTACAACCAAGGGTTGATTTTTGTCGCCAATCGCATTGGTTATTTTAAAGACGTTTTCAGACAGATTCTCGGACACCAAGCTATCTATGTCTTTTTCGTTTAGAGCAGAACCGCCAGCATACTCCTTCAATTTTTTTAGCTCTGAGTCCACCTGCCAAAGGCTATACAAAGCATCGCCAAAATCCGCTGAAGCAAACCCGATTTTTTGCAAAAACAACTCCATAGCTTTTCCAGATAGGTTTAACTCATACTTACTAACTCTGGAGTTCAACCAATTTTTAAACTCCAGACCAGTCAGAGTGTTAAACTCCTTAACTTTCAGTTCTTTTCGCCCTAGTAAAGCTTTCGTTTCAGCTTTTCTTTTATCAAGTTTGGTTTCTAAAAAAATAACTAAATTAGGTGAGTTCTTTACTTCATCTATAACAGAAGCATCCGCTACGCCACGGGAAAATAAATCATATATCTTTAGCATCTTCTTACCGCCGAATAAATCAACTTCCATCGCCGTCTGTAATATTTCTTTGGAGCTCTCCGGCTCTATGAATGAAGAAACCTCCAGTTTTTCGACAGCCTGAAGTTCGTCTAAAAATTCTTTCTTAGAGAAGTCATCGTTACCTAGCAACAAGTAAATCATAATTCATTCTACCATGGTCACTAAAAAACACCACTTTGTGGTGTTTTGGTGGGCCGGGTGGGATTCGAACCCACGACC
>JBKJSV010000073.1:0-3072 GCA_046595755.1 Candidatus Doudnaibacteriota bacterium
CTAGTTTCAGAACAGAAATCCTATTCGCTTCGCATAGACCACTAATTTACACCATCCTGCTTGATTACCTCTTTCCTTGCTGATACCAGGAAAGCGATACCATTTATTAGCTGTCATTCATCACCCTAAAGCACCCACCGATCATCACCTAAAGGGACCACTTCGGACGCACAAAAATAACGCTTTAAACGGTTAAATTTTTTGTTAAAAACCCACTTATTTTACGCTGATTTTTTCACTTTTTGATCGGATGATATTTTATCATACTGTCCTCCTCTAAAGCTATTACCATCCAATATAATTCGATGTGCATTGTGCCTCAATCTGTCCAATGTTGCGGCAGCTAATAAGCGATTGGGGAAAGCATCTCCCCATTCATTAAAATCAAGATTACTGGTGACAAGCGTTGACGTATTTTCATACCGTTGAGAAATTAAGTCATGAAAGTCTTCATCTTGTGGTGAGCGAATTGGGCGCAAACCAAAATCATCAATAATGAGAAGTGGTATTTTAGAAAGTTCAGAAAATTTTTTATCATACCGACCTGAGGCTCGCGCTGCTTGAAGTTCTGAGAATAATTTTGTTTGGGAAAGCCACAATACATCGATGCCTTGTCGTATGGCACAATGAGCAAGTGCTTGTGCGATGTGGCTTTTGCCTGTGCCTGTTGGGCCCACGATTAAAACGGGTGACTTTTCTTTAATGAAGCGGCAAGAGGCAAGCTCTTGAATCTGGGCGCGATTAATTTTCGGATTAAAGTTGAAGTCAAAGTTTTCAAGCGTTTTATCGTTTCGAACGCAGGCACGTTTAATCCTGGATTTAAACTTATTATTCTCTCGACCCAGTATCTCATCCTGCAACAGTAAGGCTAAAAACTCTGGATAAGCCATTTTTTTAGTAATAGCTTCTCTATTTTGTTGTGGTAAATTATCGATGATATGCGATAATTTTAACTGCCTAAGCAGTGTGTTTATTTCTGGCATTGGGTGTGTCATGGGTAAATTTCCTCTTTAGGTTATTGAAGTAATGTTGATGTGTCTCGGCAGAAGCGACCTTTGCCGGTGTAGGTTTCTGCCAATGCATCGAACGCAGTATGTTCAGGAAGTGGCGCGTATTCTAATCCCTGCTGCAAAATAGATTTGACGGTTTTGTAATAACCGCATTGAAACGCAAGTGCTCGTCGGCAAGCAGCATCTAAACGGGCATTTCCATATTTTTTCTGCAGACCAATGATGCCTTGAGCGCCTCTTAAATAATCAACCACTGACTCAGTTAATAATTGTGTAATAACATGCTCGCAGTGAATACCGATAACACGAGCCTGCTCCAAGCACCATTGAGAGTCTCGCATACAATAGGCCAATGCGTTTGGTGGTAAATGCTCATTCAGACTATGTCGAGTACCATGCTTTAAAAGACGCGGATGAACGGCGACTAGCTCATGATCTTTGTAAAGGCGAACCGTTGTTTCAGAGGCACGAAGCCATAGCGCTTGTTTTACCAATCGAAACGGTGCCGAGTAATAGCATTTTAAAAATTGTACATGGCAGTTACCATGCACGGTTACTTTTTCCCATACAGCAAGCTCCGGTGGCTTATCGGGCAACGTCTTTAATAAATGTCGCTCTGTTTCAAACAGCGTAAGTGGCTTTTCATGTGTACTGCCATGAATACGATTTCCGGCTGTTTCGAGTAACCACGTTTTCAACTGCTGATTAGCATCGACTAGATTTCGAAACGAACGCAGAGGAACAAACGCATTTTTTACATATTTTACGCCAGATTCAACACGTCCTTTTTTTTGTGGGTCGCGTGGCGGGCAGGCTGAAATGATAAACCCATAACCCTCCGCACAATCACCATAGGAGCGCTGCACCACTGGATCGTGATAACACGCCTTTGTTATGGCACATTTGGCGTTATCAATAATGATTTTTTTAGGCAACCCATTGAACCATTCAAACGCACGACGATGACAACCTAGCCACGTTTCAACGTCTTGCCGCAGAACGATCTCCGCGTACATATGTCGGCTCCAAGCCAAAACCATGACAAAAATCCATGTTTTTGTCACAAGACCGGTAAGCTCGTCAACCAGTTTTGGTCCTGCACCAAAATCAACTTGTGCCGCATCTCCGGGATGAAAATCAAGTATCATGGTGGTAGGAACGGCAAGGTCTTTCATCCGTTTTACTAAACGTTGTATAGAGTTGTAGCTTCCAGAGAAAGCATATTCGCGCTGCAATGCGGCATGAATCGTACTTGCTTGAATACCTTGTTTAACCCAATCTTCAATTTGAGCTCTATAAGGCGTTGCCAACGGTTGTTGTGATGGCTTTTCTGCTGTGCTAAGAAAAGTCAACAACTCGTCGTCGGTTGGCAAATCTCTTTCTAGGCTTAACCAGCCTTGTTTTGTAGCCACGCTACGAATTTGTCTAACTTTTTTACGATCGGCTAACTTTGCCTGTGCAATACCACGGATGCTATCGCCTTGCCGCATTCTGAATATAATTTGACGATACTGATACATATCAAACCTCCTATTTGACATAACATTTTCTCCTTAAGTAAGTGACTCAAGAATAAAATTACTACGTCATTTGAATGTTTAATACGTTATTAGGGTGGTCCCTTTAAGGTGATGACAAGGTGGTCCCATTACGGTGATGACAACCCGGTCCCTTTAAGGTGATGACAAGGTGGTCCCATTACGGTGATGATGGAAAGGTCCCTTTAGGGTGATGGTTAACAATTATAAAAGTAAGATTGAGGAATGTATTGAACTCTCCCTCATTAAGTCAGAAGGCGAGGCTATTAAAAATTATTATGAACTTGAAACATATCTTCTCACTGAATCAGAATTTTATATTGGAGACAGGATTTCACATTACCAAAAATTATTTAGGCCAGAACTTATCTTAAATGCCATTCAATCAGGAAAAAGCCAGTGGCAAAAAGCCTATGGGTATTCAGTTGCTAATCCTTTTGAAATTTACAGCAAAGATGAAGTTTTATTAACAAACTTCATGAGCGGTATGCGGCAATCCTCAATAAAGGATAATCAACTGAATA
>JBKJSV010000048.1:0-4432 GCA_046595755.1 Candidatus Doudnaibacteriota bacterium
CGAAGAAAAAGGGCTGGAGGCTTTAAGCCCGGAGGTCCTGGTACAATTAAAAAGCGATCTTTCTGATCGCGTCGAGGATCGTGTAAATGCTGCGATTTTAGCTGAATTACCGGAAGATAAATTGGGTGATTTTAATAATGTTCTAGACCAAGGTGATCAGGATAAAATACAGGAGTTTTGTAAAAAGAACATTCCAGACTTGGAGGCATTGGTAGCTGCTCAATTATTAAGCTTCAGACAAACTTATCTAGGTTTATAAATATGGAAAAAAATCCTGGCTTCCGGCCTGAAAACAAAACAGAAAAAAAGAAAATTTATATTATTGACACTGCTGAAAGTGTCGAGGATAAAGCTCGGGATGTTGCGGAGTCTCGTTTAACTGCATCCCAAGAAGAGTTAAAAGGTGTTAAGGGTTTTGCGAAAAAAATATGGAAGTATAATATTTGGCGTGAGGTAACCAGGCAAGGTGAGATTGATAAAGTACGCTCAGAGATAAAAGGTGGTGAAAACCTTTTTGCTGCAGACGAACCAGATAGAAAGGCTCATGAGGCTTCAATGCAGGCGGTTATTGAAAGGTTCAGTTCTGAATACGACACTTTGCATCAGCAAAAGGAAGATAAGGAAGGCTCTGAAAAAAGGGAGGTCTTCAACAATGCGGGTGTAAAAGCTGAGATTCAGGCTTTGATAAGAGATTTTGGTAAAGGGGCTATTGATGAAGAAGCCTTCCGACAAGAAAAGGTTAGAATTTTTTCAAAAGTGAAAGGACTTAGCAAAGGCGTTATAAAAAACGGAGATCTTTACGCTTCTAATCTTTTGGAAATTGCTAAAGATTGCAAAGCGTCTTACGAACACAGTAAGAAATTAGAGGATTTGGACATAGATTTTGATATTATTATTGGAAGCGCTAAGGTGGGAGCAAGGACTGAAGCAAATTATAACAATGTTGATAAAATAGCGGCAAAAATAAAAAATAGCAAACTAGGAGCCTTTGTAAATGATTCGACTATTGGCCTCGGTGTCGCTGTCGCATATTCACTTAGCGCTGGTTTGTCTACGAGGGTGGCAAGAAGTAAAGTTGCGGCCTGGGGTACATTTGGAGCTACCGCACTTGTTGGAGCAGGCATCGCCGCTGCTAAAGAAGGTGCTCGAGTAGAAGAAGAACGTAGACAACATGCTAGGGAGATGGCACAAGGCGGTAAGTACGATAAAGATAAAGCTCCGCGCCGAGAGGAAATGGAAAAGTTTAGAATTGAAACTAAGGATTCAAATCTTTTGGCCCAGGAGCTAGAGGATGGTTTGTATACGACCAAGAGAGATTCCGAGGGGAATATTGTTAGTCAGGAAATGAAAAAGTTGAGCAAGACGGAATTTGATCAGGTCGTTTTGAAATTGGGAGAAATTAAAGGGCGCAACCAGTACTCAGATTTACATAAGGTCGATATGATCAGCTACTCTGATAGCAAGAGGGTTGAACAAGAAAGAACTCGACTAGATATTTTATCAGCGCGAGCATCGGTGGATTTAAGGAATTTTACTGTTGCTCCAGACGGCGGATCTCAGTACATGGATAAACGAGTAAATTTTGATAAAGCACTTGAGCCTGCGACAGAACTCTTTATCGCTACAGAAACAAAGATGAAAGGCGATCAGAGTATTGAAAAAAAGAATGAAATGTTTAGTAAGATGAAAAGAAATCGAGTCGGCAAGGCCGCAGTGAAAGGTTTGTTAACTGGAATTGCGGTGGGGGCTACTGCTCAGGAGGTTGTGTCATTGTTCAGAGATCACCAGATAGGAGCACTAGAGTCAGTTGCCGATTGGATGCGAAGAAGTGGAAATCGCGCGCAGATTGGAGATCACTACACAGCGCTCGGAGCTTTTGTGCATTGGATAAAAAGCGATTTAGAACCTTCGGGAAAAATGCATGAAATGGTAATTGGCGGGCATAATTTTAAAATGCCTGAAGGAATGGAATTAGTGCCGAATCCTAAAGATCATACGTGGAGTTTGGTTAGTGATGGAAAAGTTATCGGTGAAAATATAATCGGTAATCATGGACAAATTTCTCCCTACGCTATAAGCACCTTGGGTAAACATGACGTTAATGTCACTAACTATTCTCATTGGACAGGGGTTCCTGCGGAGCAAGCTGCGGATCTTAACGCAGCAGCTGCACCCACTGGGACGACTTCTACGACTTCTACGCCATCTAGCGGAATTTCCGCGAAAGAATATTTGGAACAACATAAATTTGAAGGCACTAAACGTATCACAAGAGATATGTGGTATGACGAAGATACCCCAAAGGTGTTTGAAAAAAATGAGTTAAAATTATGGTGGGGAGGTCAAAACGGGAGCGGTATAGACGCACAAGGAAATTATGTTTATAACATCAAACAGATGACGCCTGAGGGCTCTTACCATGGGAAGTTTTCTACTGACGCTCAGGAGTTAATGAAAGAAGGTAAGGTTCGATTGATGATTTCTTTATCCCGAGATACTCAGCTACATGCTTTTGAGGTCCCAATAGATGAAAATGGAAATGCAGTAATCGATCCAAATAGTGAGGTAGGAAAACTAGCGTTTAAGACTGTCGATGGGCACGCTAAGTTTATTGGAAAGTTTGCTGAGGTTTCTCAAATCATGGGCGAGGATCAACGGGGAGTTGAGCACATTCGCCTGTTAGCAACAGATATTGGACGCGGTTTAGATAATATTCCTGCTGATCAATTAACTCAATTACCACCCACGGCACCCGGCGCTGTGCCAAACGAAATCAAGCAAGTTCCGTTTACGATTTTTGATAAACCCGGGGATTACAGAATAGATCCGCCGCCTTTTATTCCTATTTATGGGAGAGCCCCTATGGAAAGTTTGCTCCGCGATAAAAAAACTGGTGCGATCCCAGATGTAGCTAGGGCCATGGTTTATTATGGATCTGGATATTCCAGCCCTGAGATAAATAAAAAAATTGAGCAGCAAGTTGGCTTTTCAGAAACACTAAAGAAAAATCCTGATGCCAAATTAGATCCATACACCGAAGAGAAGCAGTATTTCGAACGACAGGATAAAGAATATCTATCTCAAATTGACGCCTTTGCTTCCGGAATGGAACCAATGGACCCAAGATGTCGTTTGTCGGTATGTATTCCTGTTGCTGGTCACGAGGAAGCTCCGAATATTTATCAAACTCTGAAGAACTACTCTACCCAGAAAAAAGGTGATCAAAATCTGGATCCTTCTTCCTTCGAAATGGTCCTTTATGTAAATAATCCCGATACTGACAATGTAGGAAATTCTTTGAATGGAGATGAGACTTTGAAAGAAATAGATCGATTCAAAAAGGATTATCCAAACATGAACATTAGAGTGTTCTACGAGAGAGTGGATCGCAATGAAGCTACTATTGGTCGCGCTAGAAAAGTGCTTAGTGACGTGGTTTTACGCAGATCACAAATTCGGGGTGCGAATCATCAAGATATAATCATGGTAAGTAATGACGCCGATAATAAAGGTGTCTCTCCGGAATACATTTCGAATTTCATAGAAAAATTTGATCAAAATCCTGATGTAGAAAGTATGTTAGGGCAGCTTGATTGGGATATAGACTCATACGTTAGGAAACCGGCTATACACGTTGGAGTAAGATTTATGCAGTATCTTTCAGTGCACAGCCGTGGTAAAAACTGGTATATTGGATCTTCAGGCGCTAACTTCGCTTACCGAGGGAGTATTTACGCAGGGGTAGGTGGATATTTTCCCGAAACGGCTGGAGGCGAAGACGACGAATTGGGAAACAAGATTCGTTCCGTTAGAAAGGGGACGTCGCGCAAAGGTATTGTTTTTGCCGGTCCAGTAAAGTCCCGATTATTCACTTCTTCAAGGCGTATAGAGAAAGAAATGGTTAATGGTCGTACTGCTGTTGAACAGTGGGACGAAGGTTTTAGTTTGGTGGATGATGAAGTAAGGAAAGTTAATCGAGAGGGTGAGCGTAGTAATATAAATTTCGACGATCCTGCTCAGCGAGAGAAATTTGTAAAAGAAGTTGAAAATATAATAAATAGAACATTGAAAAAGTCCCGTGTTAGTCCGACTCATCCCTCTGCGTTAAAAGCATTGTATTGGTTGGGTGTAAAGTTTGATTTGGTTGAGGATGGTGTCCGCGTAACTGACGCAACCCAATTAATTGAGGGCCTAAAAGAATATCAAACAGAAGGTCCTAGAATTTTGGAGATCAAAAAGAATGGCACAAGGTTGCGTCCTACGGCCGGATTTGTTGGTTCGGTAAAAGCGGTGGAGTTTGGGGCCCCGCCTGTTTCGTCGCGGGTTTCCTCAGTGGAAAATACCACTAAAGTAAATGAAGAGCCTGAAGTTATTACTTTAGAATCTCAAAAAGAAACTAAAGTAAATGAAGAGCCTGAAGTTATTACTTTAG
>JBKJSV010000063.1:0-5553 GCA_046595755.1 Candidatus Doudnaibacteriota bacterium
CGAGGTCCAAAATCATTGAAATGCTTTTCTGAGACGTACATATGCAATGATTATAGCATATTTCGACCTATTCTTCCAAATTCGGAAGTAAGTTTGTGTATAGCTCAAACCATTGTTGCAAACCCAATTCTTGGGGTCGAGATTTTGGATCAATTTTGGACCTCAACAACACTTCCTCCGCCCTATCGGCGCTTAGTTTCAAGTTATTTTTCAAGGTATTGTGAATCTGTTTTCTTTTACCTGCAAAAGCAGCCTTGATGACTTTGAAAAACTTCTTTTGGTCGACATCATATCTTGGTTTTTCCAATAAATCGAGAATCAAAATCGCTGAATCGACTTTTGGCACTGGATAAAAATCTTCCTTGGGAACGAAGTGTAGAACCTTAGCTTCGGCAAACAATTGCACCGATATTGCCAAAATGCTCAGCTCACCAACAGGCGCGACGATTCTCTCTGCAACCTCTTTTTGCATCAATAACACAATTCTTGAGGGACGCTTTTTCGCTGCTAACAGCATTTCAATAATCTTACCAGTAATGTAGTAAGGGATATTCGCTACAACCTTATAACCCGGCTTAACAAGTTCCTGAAAGTTTAATCTCATAACATCGGCAAAAACCAATTTCACGTTTGAGATCGATTTCGCGGTTTTTGTATGCGATTGCAAACTAGCGCCCAAGACATCCTTCAATATTGGGAAATAACGCTCGTCTTTTTCAATCGCCAAAACAAAATCTGCATTATCCGCGAGCAATTTTGTTAAATTGCCAATACCCGAGCCAATTTCAATTACCTGATCACCCGGTTTTAATTCGGCAGCTTCGACAATTTTTTCCAAAGTTAATTCATTGAGCAAAAAGTTTTGCCCAAGCAAGTGGTTTGGCTGAAATCCATACTTTTTTAAAAACGATTTGATATTTTCCATATAAATCTATTATACTAATTTTATGTTAAAGAATCTTTTTCTTCTCTCCATACTTACTTTCTTGCTATTTGCATCAGTCGCTTTGCCTATAGAAGCGATAGGGGTATACACACCATTTGGCGGTAAAATAACAGACAAAGTTAGCTGAATCTGTTCTTTGTCTACAAAAATCGAGGTAGAAGGTCCAGTTGGCAGCGGCACCTACATGAAAACCCTAACAACCTCTGTTTATGATCACGAAAAGCTTGAAACAGGACGAATGGTTGTAGGACAAGCTGGAGCAATTCCTTATATTTGCGTAAAAGTAGTACCCACGCTGTTACCACCTTACGTCACATGCGAAGAGGATGGCTCTGGTAGAATTATCGATAAGATTGGAACTAACAACTAACTCCTAATATCAGTAGAAAGACTAGTAAGGTCATCGATGAAATTCGAAAAGATCAATTCTGAAGAATCGATCTTTTTTTGTACCTCTTCCATACTGGATAAAGTAGTTGCCTCTATAAGGATATTTACAAACGAAGAGAACTCAGAATAAACCAAGTTGTACCGCGCGGCGATTTTCTCTTGCCCCAAAGGCACCGGAACTTGCTGAATATTCAAACGCACTCTATCAGCTTTTAATTTTAAATCCTGATAAACCTGCGCACTTGGATTTTGTAGCTGAGCCTGAATACTGGTAGAATTATTAATCAAATCTAGCTCTGCAGAAACCGCAGCCACCGCTTTAACGTAAGTAAGTTTCTCAATTACAGACAGATTTTGTACTAATGGCGAAGTCGGAATGCTTTTTTGAGCAGATGGCTGACTGTTCAAGGTTTTTCCGACCGAAGCGCTAGGCTGTAACGAACCCGACACTTCTCCTGATGATTGTGGTAAGGTAGAACTTTGAGGAAAGTAATCGTCGGCGGAATCACCAAAAACCTCTTGACCACTAAAAAACTGATCGCTTTTACTTATACCAACAGTATCCACCCTAGTAATTGGTTCTTTGTCCGGACGTATTAAAACCCATACCGTCAAAGCTATGGTTAGAAGCACCCCTAAAGAAATTGCTAGTAAAAATTTGTTTCTCATCTGCTCTGATTATACCATTACCATCTACTAATAACTTTAAAATCTATTTTTTCCTCGGGCAAGCTTTTTAAGATACGTGAAGGTGGAAAACTCTGCAGTTGGCCAAAGAGCCTGCGCGCTTGAGCATAAATTAAATATAAATGCTGCCGAGCACGAGTTATACCCACATAGGCTAAGCGCACTTCTTCTGCCATCTCGACAGGATTCAAAAGCGATCGCGAATGGGGCAGTATTCCCTCCTCTAGTCCAATCAGAAAAACCGTGTCGAATTCTAAACCTTTGGCTTGATGCAGGCTCATAAAAGTTACCTGGTCAGTTTGGTCTTTAGCAGCGTCAACCTCCGTCATCAGCGCCACTTCCTCTAAAAACTGTTCCAGACCGTCTTTCCAAGGAAGATTTTGATAGTTCGCAGCTACGTTAAATAATTCTTCAACATTTTTCCAACGAGTCTCTCCTTCATCTGTTCCGTCACGAAGCCAGCCTTCATATCCGGTTTTTTTTAGTACCAAACGCATCAAGGACAGAATATGTTCTTCTTCTCCAAAAATTGTAAACTCCTCTACTAATCTAAAGAATTCTTGAGCTGCATTATATTGTTTAGGAGATAGTTTAATCTCGGTTAAGTCCGTCCGAAACTTACTTAGATCCCCTTCGAAATTAAAAATAAAATCTTTCAAAACCTGATAAGACTTCTCACCGACTCCACGCGCCGGCTCATTGATAACTCTTTTCAAAGAAACTAAATCCTTATAGTTCACGATCAGCCGCAGATACGCCATCGTATCCTTTATTTCCTTTCTTTGGTAAAACTTCACCCCTCCGACTATCTGATAAGGAATTTTCGCTTGTAAAAAAACCTCTTCTAGCGCTCTAGACTGCGCGTGAGTTCGATACAAAACAGCGAATTTATTTAAAGGACCATGCTCTTCGGGTAATTGAGGTATTCCAAATAAACTAGTTTTAACCCCACGATTTATTGCCCGCTGCTTATTTAAAAACTTATCCAAAATCGAATAGGCTTTTGGCTCTTCTATAACCGCTTCATCAAAAGAAGGAACATCTTCTTCTTCATATGTAATCTGATCATTAACAACAACCCCTCCAGATTGTTTAACTATCGTTTTAGCGATAATCTTAGCCTCCTCAACCTCGTCTTCAACTTCCAAAAGTTTGATTTTAGTGCCTTCTTCGTTTTCAGTCCAAAGAGTCTTTGGCTTCTGTTCAATATTTTGTTCAATTACATCTTGTGCCACCGCGAGAATATTTTTTGTCGATCGGTAGTTCTGCTCAAGCTTAATAACTTTGGAGTCAGGAAAGTGTTCCTCAAAGTTTAATATATTCTGTAAGTTTGACCCCCGGAAACCGTAAATACTCTGAGCGTCGTCTCCAACTACAAAAAGATTTCGAGAACCGATGTTTTCTGAATTACCGACCGCTAAAAGATAGAGCAAAAGATACTGCGCTTGGTTAGTGTCCTGATACTCATCAACCAATATGTATTGGAAAAGCTTTTGATATCGAGCCAATACTTCTGGAAAGTTTTGGAAAATCTTCACTGTTAACATTAATAAATCATCGAAGTCCAAAGCATTTTGTTTAAACAAATAGTTTTGGTAGTCAGCATAAATGTCGCGGGTCATCTGTAAAAGAAACTTATCAATTGGCAGGTTTAGTTCTACTGGAGTTTGCAAGGCGTTCTTCGCCGCAGAGATATAATTTTTGAAAACGGTTGGTGGAAATTTTGCTCCAAGATTTCTTTCAGCTACAATATCTCGAAAAATCTTAATTTGATCATCACTGTCCATAATTACAAAACCTCTAGTGTACCCAAGCAAGGTAATTTCCTGGCGCAGCAAACGAGCGCAAACAGAATGGAATGTACCCATTGTTGGCATGCCCATATGCGGGAAAATGTTTTGAACGCGGCTTTGCATTTCTTTTGCAGCTTTGTTGGTAAATGTTAAAGCCAAAATATTTTCGGGCTTAAACAACTTTTCAGAAATCAAATACCCAATTCTATGGGTTAAAACTTTTGTTTTTCCAGAACCAGCTCCGGCCAAAACTAAAACAGGTCCCAAAGGAGCTGTTACGGCTTGCTGTTGACGCTCATTTAAATTTTCTAAAATTTTATTTCGTAAGTCTGACATCCAGATCTTATTATACCAGAGAACTTACCTACTGCGATGCTAAAAAGAGGGGTGACGAGTGTAGAATTTTTGCGTACCCGACCTTGCGATGCTTTAGCGTCGCGGTGAGGGTAGCGTAAAAATTACTACCTCGGCAGGAGCCCTTTTAGCATCATGAAGGTTGTTTTCTTGGCCTATGAAAGACTATGGATAAAGGGCTACGTAACAATATCCAAAAAGTAACGTCTTTACGTCGCTAACCTAAGCAAAATGTGGATAAAAAAGGGCTTACCTAAGCGATATTTTGGCTAATGTTAGCCAAAAACCCTTGATCTACCTGGCGCCTTGAGGTAATATGAACTCTGTTAGAGACCTAACTATTAACCCATTCCGAAGGTCAATTCCCCACTCTGAATCTCCCCTCTCGTCCGTCCGATGAATTAACCCCAAAGTTTGGTAGCGAGGCCTTTTATACAAGGGTATATCAGTCTATTCGAACAGCTGTTAGAGAAGCTGGGCGAAACCGGAAAAGCATTAGCATCAAAACTAAAGTTAGTTAGCGAAAAAACCAACAAACATCTAAACTCATTCCACGCTCTACACTCATCTATAAAGATGGATCGTTTAGACTACACGTTTAAGTTTAGTACAGAGCTAGTGGTAGTAACCCTATCTTTAGTAATCGTAGCGGTAAATGTTTTTGGCGCTTCGCATCTAGGATCGGTAAACAACCTCTTTACTAGAGTACTTGCTTACAACCCGGAAAAGAATCCAAATTTGTACGCAGAGACGACAACTGTTAAAACAGTTATCGCCCAGGATCGTAGCGTAATTATCCCATCAGCTTCTGCGCAAGTTGTCTTGGCTTCAGCAGATATCCAAGCTGCCTCACAGGCAAACGCGGAAAATCAAAGCGAAGGGATTATCAATAACAATAGCTTAGAAAAAGAAAATCCAGACAGCATCAAACAGATGATCCAGGACCAAATTAAGGTCTATGACACTGTACCTGGAGATACCTTACAAGGAATCGCTCAGAAATTTAACGTTTCCAAGCAAACCATCTTGTGGGCGAACAACTTGAAGTCAGAAAACGTTGACCCAAATTGGAATTTAGTTATCCTTCCTGTTAGCGGTGTCTTACACAAAGTCACAAATAATAATACCTTAGCGGACATTGCTAAGAAATATAGTGCTGACGTAAATACCATTATTTCTTACAACGGTCTTGAGGATGAAAATGACATCAACCCAGGCGATCTTTTAATCATCCCTGGTGGTACAGTACCGGCACCTATAGTTCCAAAACCTAAACCTGCTGTAAAGCATGTCTTACCGGGAAACAAAATCGTTTATGAACCAGCTCCAGGTGGGATTGAAGACTACGGCGGTGCAAACCATATTTTCCCTTGGGGACAATGT
>JBKJSV010000095.1:0-5176 GCA_046595755.1 Candidatus Doudnaibacteriota bacterium
TTAATTACAGTATTTCTTATCTATAGAATAATTAAAAAGAACCAAACCGATTACAAGTGGTTGGTTTTACTTGGCTTCTTAGTCCCATTCATTGGAGCGGTTCTTCTTTCGCTGAAGCAGTCAATCTACTTGGATCGTTACTTTTTATTCGCAGCATTGTTCTACACCACAGCGATAGGAATATTTATTTTTGAAATTGAACGCCTAAAAGTCCGTTACTTCATTTTTGCTGTTGCTATAGCGGTAAGCTTAATCAACTTTGGGCGCTTTTGGACAGAGCTAGGTGTTAAAGACAAACCAGGCATGGCCGCAGCCGCGGAGTACTTGAATAACAACGTTGAAGAAAACAATAAGATTAACTTAGGATCTTCTTTCGAGTATTTTAATTTTAAGTACTACAATAAAACCGGCGTCAAACCATTGCTTTACACCCCGGGGATCACCTCTGTTCATCAACTACCCCACTTCTCCGGCACAGCTCTACTTAATGATGACGACTTAATTACTGACTTTAATTCAAACGTTAAACCGGGAGACACCACCTGGACAATCTGGACAAACGCCTTTGGAGGATCTAAACCCACCCCACCAAAAAATTGGGTTGAAATTAGTGAAAAAAGCTGGCAAGACACTCATCCTTACCCGGGAACTTGGATAGTCGTCACCCAGTACAAGGTTCGTTAAATCCATCAGTTTAGTGTTTACAAGCCCATCATATTATGGTATGATGGGCTTCGTACGTTAGGCACCTTGCCTAAACAAACAACGAACCTTTCGGAGGAACTAAACTGTGACGAAAAGCCTGAACACCAAAGGGTTTCGCATGGGCGCGGGCATCGGGGTGGTTTTGCTGGTCATCGCAGTACTTCTCCTGCGGGACACTTCGTCCAACTGTGCTTTGCACCCCTTCGAGTGCAACACCAGACTGGCCGCGGAGAATGAGATGACCACCCGCGCGCGGGCCGAACTGATGGCAACACGTAACGCGAACATCGTCACGAAGGACTCGCTGGCAGCCACGCAAAACCAGCTCCTCCGAGCCGACAGCGCGCGGGCCGAACTGCTAGCCGGTCAAGCGGTTCTCACCGAACAGCTCAGGGTGGCTCAAGACTCCCTGAAGATCGCGCTGAGCTCTGTGGAGGCCAAGCGGAAGGCGCGCTACGCCACCACAAAACCAAGAACACCCTCGCGACGCACTGCAGGCACGGTGACCATCAGAAGGCTACCAGTGCCCTCGGAGACCAGCGCTGCAAACGGTGGAGTCATTTCGATTCGCCCGTAGTCGCCGGAGAGCGAACACAGTGAACCAAGCACTAGACAGCCTCGACCACAAATCGAGGCTGTCGTTTTTTTTATTCCAACAAACTTCGTAATTCCGCTGGAGCCTGTTGAAGCTGTTCGATGCTTTGCCCTGAAGAAGAAATTATTATATTAAATACGATTGTAGTAAAAGTTATTACAAACAAAGTTAAGACTGCGCAAACCAAAGCGACTTTTTTACCATCGCTGTACTCGCTAAAAAAATACCGCACAGCGAATATAAGCCCAAAGGGTGGAAATGCCAAGGAAACCAAATATGCTATTCGTCGCTTACTTGCGGGTATTTTATTTTCCTGCTGTCTTTCCAAGGCGTTCATCATCAAAGCAGAAATATCTATATTTTTATTTACAGAGCCGGCGGCTTTTAAAATCTCTAGCTCTTTTGCCAAATCTTTATCACTCATAATTTTTAATTTTTAATCATCGTCCCTTTAAACTTTTTACCATGAAGTGCGCTTCTTAGATTCAAAAGATCTTTACCATTTAGAACAATAACTTCTAGATTATTTTGATCGGCAAATTTTGATGCTATGGGGTCGAAAGGTGCGTGCAAGCGGGGATCCCATTTATTACCAACTATTTTTCTAAATTCTTTCCAAGTTATTTGGGTAATTTTTTTCGCCCCGGACAACTTAGGGTCTTTAGTATAAACATAGTCAATATTACTTAAGTTTATAACAATTTCTGCGCCATAAGTTTTCGCCAGATGAACAGCATCATAATCTGTTGAACAGCCTGGGCGATAACCAGCTCCTATTATTATAGGGGCGTTAGTCCTGTCCTTAATATGAGGATGGGTAACTATTTTTGCATAGGCTTTATCTCTAAAAATTGTTCGAATTAAATGAGCATTCAGTCTGGTTGCATGAATCCCAAGCCAATCTAAGTCCTCTATTGGCATTTTCTTAACAACAGCAATACCAGCATCTCTGTAGGCACGTGCTGTATGCCCTCCACCGGCAACAATAATAAATCTGTTTCCTGCCTTAACTTCAGACTCTATAAACTTTTTAAACTTAACTAAAAAATTTGAATCCACAACACTTGGAACAATCAAAGAACCACCTAGAGAAAGAATAAAAGTTTTTTTAAATGGCATTTTTCTATTTTAATTATTGAACACAAGGGCTATTTTTAAAACAACTGTAGGCATTTTTTTCAAATCTTAGATCAAAATAAGCTAGTTGATTCTGTTGCTCCGGTGTTAATTGCAACCAAAGACTGGAAAAGCGTTGAAAGTATTCTTTTTCATTACTTGTAGTGGAAAAATAAACACGAAAACCTTTTTTCATAACCACGACTAGCTGGTCAGAAGCTTTGCCTGGTACCTCGTAAGCTTCTATTTCCAAAAAAAGTTTTTGAGAAATATCTTCGCTAACGCTTTCCAGAAACCCTAATTTCTCTTCATTAAAAAACTTATCATTCGGAAGAATTTCCTCCTCAGCTGTGTCTTTTATTAGAGTGTAGGTACTGATCTGTTCTAAGGGCATCATACCGCCTACTGTTCCATCGCTATTTAAAATAAACCTAGTGCCAGCAGACTCCAAGGTGTACTTCGGAACTCTCGCCTTGACCGTTACTGAGAGATCATGCCAAAGCTTTGCTTTTATATTAATAACTTCGGCAATTTTAAAATTATTCTTTAGTAGATAGTCCCTAAAATCTGATTTATTAAAAAGAACAATATTCTTTTGCGGCAAAAGAAAACCACGGTAGGATTTAGAGTAATCCAGGAAATTCTGGTTTACTTCGGCGGCAACTTCTGGTGGCGCACCCTCGACGTTTATAGACCTAACCATTAAAAACTCGGCAAAGTAAAATAGATAAACAACTACGGCAAGGATAACAAAGAGGAAAAGCTGGTTTTTTCTTTCACCCAAACCAACCATCTCGATAGCTTTTCCGTACTTAGTTTCGGGGTTAGGTTTTGATGGTCGGCGGTAATTACGTACGGCTTTGATTTGTTTTTTGTATTCAGGATTATTAAATCTTTTTATATCCATTTATTGTTCCGCGGTGCTGTTATTTTTTTATTATAGTTTTTCCAAACATGTACGGTAACAACGCTTCCGGAATGCGCACGGTCCCATCCTCAAGCTGATAATTTTCTAGAATGGCTATAATCGTTCTACCAATTGCTGATGCGGTTGCATCGTTCATATGAACAAATTCTGATTTACCTTCGGCACGTTTAACTTTTATATTCAATCTTCTGGCTTGAAAATCCGTCATGTAATCAGAGGTGTTGGTCTCTCGGTATCTTCCCTGTCCCGGTAACCAAGTTTCAATATCTATCTGACGATAATCCGGACCACCCATATCTCCGGTACATATCTCGATAACTTGATATGGCAGACCGAGGGTTTGCAAAAAATGCTCTTGCAGAGCCACAATTAAAAGTTGCTCTTGTTGAGAGGTTTCGGGAGTTGAAAAAGATTCCATTTCTAATTTATCAAATTGGTGTAGACGCAATATTCCTTTGGTATCTTTCCCATAAGAACCCGCCTCTCTACGGAATGCGGTGGAAAAACCAATATACCTAATTGGAAATTCGTGTTCTTGAATAGTTTGATCCATGTGTATAGGTCCAAGTGTGTGCTCCGCGCTACCTACCAAATATAGATCATCGCTCTCTATGTGATACCTTTCCTCTCTAGGCTCCAACCTTCCCATTCTTTGCATAACTTCGGGCTTTACAAGAACAGGAGGCACAACTGGCATAAATGGTTTTGAAGAAACATCTAAGCCATTTTTTTCTATGACTTTTTTTATCACCCCTTCATCAGTTAAGATACTGAATACTAGCTGCGCTAAAGCAAACTCCAATAGAGCAACATCCCCCTTCAAATAGGTAAACCTAGCGCCTGACACTTCGGCCGCCGTTTCATTGTCGATCATACCTAAGGCCTTGCCGATCTCCCAATGCTCTTTTGGTTTAAACGAAAATTCCGGAATTTCACCAACTTGTCTAACAACTATATTCCCAGACTCATCACTCCCGATTGGAGTGAATTCTGATGGCACATTCGGCAAACGTAACATTATCTCGGTGTAAACCTGGTCAACAAGCTTATATTGTTCTTCAAAAGCAACCAAATTTTCCTTGACTAGCTTTCCTTGCTCAATATTTTTATTCTTAGCCGCTTCATTTTTTTCTTGATTTAGATTTTCAATAGTAATCTTTAACTTGCGGCGGTCTTCATCCAATTTTAAAAGCTGATCAATATCAACATTAACTTTTTTATTCTTAGCCGCTTCCCTAACTAAATCTGGATTTTCTCTAATAAATTTTATATCTAACATATTAGTCTTTCATCGGCGGAAACAATACCGTCTCTCTTACTGATTTATTCACCAAAAGTGCAAACAGTCTTTCAGAAACACCAAAACCTGCCAAGGGTGGCATACCGTACTCCATAGCTTCTAGGTAATCCTCGTCAATCATCTGTGCCTCCGAGTCTCCGCTTTCCCGTAATTTCATTTGATCCTCGAAACGAGCTCTTTGGTCCAAGGGGTCATTTAATTCCCCGAAGCCCTTACCGAGCTCAGTACCATAAGCAATAATCTGTAGACGCTGAACAACTTTAGGATTATTAGGATCGCGCTTCGCCAATGGTTCCAACTCCAACGGCTGATTGATCAAGAACTTTGGCTTGTCCATTGGTATTTTGACACGAATTTTTTTGAAAATCAGATCTATCAATCTTCCACGTCCAGCAAAATTCTCATATTTTATATACTGACTATCTGCGTACTTTTTTAAATCATCATCAGTTGCGGTATTTAAATCTACACCTGAATGCTCTTCAAAAACTTTTAAGTAGTCGACTTCTTCCCAGTCCCCACTCCAGTCGAC
>JBKJSV010000007.1:0-8527 GCA_046595755.1 Candidatus Doudnaibacteriota bacterium
GTTCCTGGAGGATGAGCTCTAGATATAGTATCAATAGGTGGGAGAGTAGTCATGAATGAGGTATCTCCTACTAAGACGTTAGAGAAAGAGAAGCCTAAACCAGTGAATATATTAGAAGAGGTGAATCCTGCTCTTTTACCATCGGTAATTAGGTATACTGTTCCTTTGTCGTTAATTAAGGATCCGTCTCTTGGAGCAGCATAGGCAGCAAGAGGGATAAGAGCGTAGGCTCCTGTTGAAGGTATTACTGTAGCAAAGGAGTTAAAGCCATATGAAAGGAATGCTCCTTCTGAGGTATATGGTCTTAGGTTATTTCCATCATAGAAGTATACTGTTCCGTTATAGACTACGTTGGTTCCAACGATTGTGGTTGGGGCAGGGGTGGTTGTTGGTGGGACTACGACAACAGGAGGTGTTGTAGTTTGATTGAGGTACACCGCTGCGGTAACGGTTGATACTGTGAAGTTTGAGATGGGGACAGTTACTGGTTTGATTAGCCTGCCGCTTGATGCTATGTATGTGTTCAGAGAGGTTGTTGTGTCAAAAGGATGCAAGCCATCTACTGCTACAAGGTAATATGGAGGAGCACCAAAGGAGACAATATCCCCTGCTGTTGTACCGGCAGGAAGGAGAACACCAGTGGTGGGTGGAACAACGACAGGAGGGACCACCGGCGGAATTACAACTGGAGGTGGAGTGACGGGTGGTGTATACACTCCAGGAGTACCGGATATTACACCCGTTGTTAAGCTGGTAACCAGCGAAACATTAGCTCCCACATCTAGACCATCACTAGCGCCGTTCTTAAGAGCGCCGGAGAGGATCTGGTAATTACTATTAGCAAGATCTGTGAAATTAATCGCTGCCAAAGTAGCTGGGAAATAAGAATTAGTTCCAAAGCCCGCACCTCCTACGATCGCGTTATTTTTAAATGTTCCATTAGAAAACATGGCCGTTAAAGAAGTATTTCCGGAAGCCACACCTCCTACCTTAAAGCCATATTGACCATTCATCAAAATGTTATTATCCATCGCAACATTATCGGCTGAGTTCGAATCACCCTGAGCCAGACTTAATAACGACCCTGTGCTAACAATCGTGTTATGAGAAATATTTATATTATTCATAACTGGATTGGAAGTTCCGAATACAAAAAGATTTCCATCACCGGAATAAGGAGCGACGTTAACATTTTCTACTATATTATTAGTGAACTCTATGTTATTCATCACTGTAGCTGGACCCGGATATATCCCTACCAGAGTCATGACCATACCAACATTTCTAATAATATTATTTCGAATAATAACATCTCCAGTATGATAATAACTGGGGCCAGAACCATTTTGATTCGTTGATTTTAAATTGATTGCCTTACCACCCTGAGCACCCGACCAGCTACCATCCATGACGTTACCTTCTAATAAAACCCTTTCTCCGACTTTTAGCTCAAAAAGATTTTTTACAGCCCAACGACTATCACCCTTCCAAGCAATGGGTTTGTAAAAATAATTATTCCTAATTTCCATATCAGAAGGATTTACATTCGGAATAGTGTTTGCCGCACCTCCCCACATGATATTCTCACCAGAAGCTTCCAAATAGTTGTTAACGATCTTGTAACCTTCGGCGCCGTTCCAACCACCCATTGCCTGCGCATCAGAAATATCTTTCCAATCATTTAAATAGGAATCCACCACACCGGTCATTCTGGAGTTAAGAGCAATACCTCTTCTACCACCCAAATTCGGGTCACCTGAAACAATCACCCGATCAAAAACAATATGATGCGGTAACTGTGAGACGCTGGTTTCATTTCCCTCCCCCAGACGAATCAAGCCGGTAGAAAAAATTGAAGGGTTTGGGATAAAGCGAATCCCGATAAATCTAAAGTAATTCGATTGCTGCTTCGCCTGAATTGCAATTTGCGGCTGACTACCTCCCCCAGTAACCGTTGGCATATTCGCCGCATCGGCGAGTGAAACACGAGTCCCCATTGGAGGCAAGCTTGATAACTTACTTGATTGAATTATAATCCATTTACTTTGTGGATTAGATTTATTTGGTAAATTAAAGGTTCCTGCAAAAGTGTCTCCCGCTTTCAACACAATCGTATCTCCGGGCTGAGCGCTGTTAATTGTCGTCTGTAAATTAGTGGAGCAGTTACTTAAGCCTGCGCAATTATTAGCAACATTAAAAGTAGCCCCGCTTTGCACGGGCATACTTGTATCGACATAAACACGAGGCAACTCCGGCGCCGCGACCGCTTTTACTTCTGACGCGAACCAGGGGAAACCCATTAAAACACAAATGACGAGGAGGGACTTTATCAGACTTTTTTGTTTCATTTTTTTATTTTATTGATACTATTATTATAAACTACTCTATATATAGCAACAAACTCTTCAAATAATCACCTTCGGGATAAAACAAGTTTATTGGATGATCTCCGGCTAACAGATGGTAGCTAAGAATTTTTACCTCTTTTTTAGCGTCCTTAGCTGCTTGAAAAATTATTGTTTGAAAAAGGTCTCTGTCGACATGAGCCGAGCATGAGCTGGTCAAAAGGAGACCACCTTTTGGTAGGCGTAACATGGCAGCCCGGTTTATGTCTCGATATCCTCGACTAGCATTCTCGACATCGCTTGCGCGCTTCGCAAAAGCCGGGGGATCTAAAATGATGAAGTCGTATTGTTCAGGCAAAGTTGGCTGAGTTAAGAAATCCATGACATCTTGCGTGTAAAAACCATTTGCGCTGATATCAAACCCGTTTAGTTTAAGATTTTCTCTTGCACCCTGTATAGCTAATTCGGAGCTATCCAAGGAGTCCGCCCGTTGGGCGCCACCAGCAAGTGCGTAAACACTAAACCCACCGGTATACGAAAAACAGTTCAACACTACTTTATCTTTTGAAAAAGTACGAACAAGCTGACGCATCTCCCTTTGATCTAAGAAAAATCCGGTTTTCTGCATTCCAGAGGAGGTAACGCTAAAACTCAATCCATGCTCCGAAATATCAAAAGGTTGCATTGCTTCCCCAACGATCCATCCCTCAAAATCTGGCAATCCTTCCTTGCGCCTCGTAGGGCTAGCAGACTTTTCAAACACTGGTATATCACCCAGCTCTGCCTGAAGAGTCTGCAATATTAAAGGCTTCAGTTTTTCAATTCCTAGCGTGTTTACTTGTATAACCAGCGCTTGACCATAGACATCCACAATCAACCCGGGCAGGCTATCCCCCTCACCATTTATTAATCGATAACCTGTAGTGTCCTTTGAGATGACTGTTCTTCTAAGAAGTATTGCTCTTTTAATATTTTCAATTATTGTCTGCTCAGGGTCAGCGTTTGAGAAACTAAACATCCTTCCCGAAATCGATTGTTCACGATGAAAATATCCGTAACCGATAAAATCCCCTGCAGCTGTCACTACCGACAGAATGTCGCCATTCTCAAACTCAGGATAGCTCTGAATAGCTCCCATAAAAACCCATGGGTGCTTATTTCTAACATGTTTGTCACGCTCGGGTTTTAAAATTATTGCTTTGTTCTTAAAGTCTGTCATTTTACACTACTTCCTTCCAGTCACTAAAAAAATAATCAGGGCTTACATCTTCTAAACGCTTCTTCATTCTTGGAAATATTTTATCGGAGTATTCTTTAAAAACAAAGCCGGCAGTTTTTACTCCAGCAAGTTTGCCGTATTCAATATCGCTCGGAACATCCCCCACCATTAAAACCTGCTCGGGATCCAATTTGTTTACTCGACAAAATTCTTTTATCGCTTCGACTTTGCTGTCGGATTGACCCACGACATGCTTAGCATCAAATAAATCGCTCTGATTTTCTTCCACTAAGCGACTAAGTATCGCATCTCGCTTAGCAGCAGAAATAATACCCCTCTGCAAACCCTTCTCCTTTAAGCGGCGGAAGGCGTCGAAAGCTCCTGGAAAGAAGTCAGATTTAAAATTGTTTTTCTCAGAAATTTCCCAGTACTTTTTATTGTATAGCTCCTGCTCTTCCAAGGTCTCGCATTTTAACCCAAAGTGACTGTGCAGAGTTCGAAAAGGTTGAATGTATTGGCAAATAAACTCCTCAACTTCCACGTCCAAACCCTCAGCTTTATACATTTCTACACAGTTTAAAGCCAAATGCTCCATAGAATTAAGCACAGTACCATCGTAATCCGCTAAGATTGCTTGGAATTTACCAGAGATATTCATAGCATTATTCTAGCATGCTATACTGCTTCTATGAATATCGACGGGATCAGGGGAAAACCAAACACAGCACAGAAACAAAAAGTAACTCTATCGTCTAACCGAGGGCCTGTCTTAACTAAAGTCACGGCACCAAAAGCTAGCACCAGTTCTTTTAAAATTTTCAAGCTAATAGACCACAAACAGGTTGCAACAATAATAACCACCTTTGTAATTACTTTCGCACTTTCCATAGCAACAAGCCAAGGATTAGCCTCTATGGTAGCCAAAGAAGAAACCATCTCCTCGTCAAAAGCAGCGATTGCAAATCAAGATTTATTGGTAACTAATCAACCAGATTTTTTACCTTTTTATGACACCGTCCAATCGACGCCTGGCGAAGTATACTTGCCAAAAGAGGATATCACTCTACCGGACCCATTAAAAAAGCGTAAAGAGTTTCTAGAAAAATATCTTCGTGCAAAAAAATCTCCTTTAGCCGATCACGTTGACGCAATTTCCGAACAAAGTCAGTGGAAATTAATCATCGGAATTTCTAGAGCTGAAAGTTCATTTTGCAAACGTCAGGTCGCAAACAATTGCTGGGGCATCGGAGGAGCTTGGAATATGAAAAATTACGAGAACTTTGACGTTGCCGTTAGTGACGTAAACCGCATACTGGAGAGGTACTACATTCAAGCGGGTCTGAATACACCAAAGAAAATTGTAAGAAAATATGTTGGCCATCACAGCGACAATTGGCAAGCAGCTGTCGAACAAGAGCTGGAAAATCTAAAAGATGTGGAATAATAAAAATCCGGCACCCTCATGCCGGATTTTTATTTGAGACCTAACTATACTATCATAAGTAAATTTAAACCTGGTATCTTCTGAATTGCGGAAAGTCTGTAGTTCTGCTAATGCTTCCTGTTTGATCCTTAAATTCCTGCCAGTTACTTTTAAAATGAGAGATAACCTTAGCAAGCTCATCGCTGGCTATTTTGCTGCTCCAAAGATATTGGTTTCTAACATTGTCGATAATCCCCTTAATATCTTTTTGCTGCAATGGTTTCTGTTGATTCATCTGATTTAATATCGCACTTTTTATTTGATTGTGGTATAAACTTTTTCCCATAAAATTTTCTTCTCCTCTTAGAACTATAATATTCCTAGTGAACTTAATTTACATTAGCAAACCCGCTTACTTTTTAGGAAGGAAAGCGGATTTAATTGATACAAATATCTAATCTTAGCTTTTAGGTGTGTACAACTGCTTTAATCAATGACCAAAGCTTCTCTAAGCTCGCTCTTTTTCTTGCAAAGAGTGTAGAATTGAAGCCAATTTTATCTTTACTGCATCGTTAAAGTTTCTTGGGTCCAAACCGGTAATCTTTTTTATCTTAGATAGACGGTAAAGCAAGGTATTCCTGTGGATATTCAGGTTTTTTGCTGTTTGAGTAAGGCTCATATTTTCGTTAAAGAACACCTCGACAGTTTCAATTAGGTACTTTTCTGGAAGTAGTTGAGTCAGTAAATTACGAACGAAGTTTTCCTGCCAACGCTTATTACCACCAGCCAATATCGCTATCATACCTAAGTCATCGATATGGAACAGGGGTTGGGGCTCCTCAAAATTCATACCAAGTTGTAAGGAAACCTTCGCCTCTTCATAAGCTAATACAATACCATCCTTACCTCTGTAAAAGTTACCGAGTCCAATTGCTACTTTTGGAATATCTTTTGGAAATTGGGCGTGTACCAAAGAATTAAAATCCTTTGCTCTCTTACGCAAAAGCTCTATCATTTGATTCCCTTTTAAATTTTGGGTCTCATCTATTAACGCTACAAAAGTATCATTACCAAAGTAAGAAATCTGCACACCGGAGACCTCCCCGAAGAATTCTTTTATGGCATCGTATATCTTTTTCTTATACACATGCAACCTACTCTGTCTTTCATCCTCACTGGTTGGAGTATCACCGCTGAACTGCATCTGCCAAAAACCAGGCACGAAAATTACAGGGACTATCTTATCTTTATGCAAGCTAACTTCAAGCAACTCTGCTTCATCATAAGTTCGCTGATCATCCCAAGATAGTTTATGATGTAAGAGCCCAAAGATAAAATTATCCTTGATTTTATCTTTATAAGGTACGTTATCAATAACCAAAGTTTGATATATCATCAACTCAGCAGTCGTCTTTATTATAGATATGTACTTATTAGTATTGTCTGGCTCGTCTTGAATGTACATCCCAGCCACAATTTCCGCATTATAGAAAAGTGGTACCACCACCCCTGTTTCCAAAGGATTTTTAGTAAAGCTTGACTCGTCTTTGTTCACTATCACTGTCTGATTAAGATCCACAGCTTTTTGCAGCAAAGTATAGTGTAATCCGGTTTTGGCAAGATCTGATCCTGCCAAAACATTTCCTGCGACATCGCTTATAATAACCTCTCGATTGATAAGAGCAGATATTTTGTTTACAATGGTTTCTGCTATAAGTTCATTAATTGGCATATTTTTACTATTAGTTACAATTTATCTATCACTATTATATGCAATAGATACAATAAATGCTTTTGTATACAATGCACAATAACTCTGTATTAATATACATGAATTGCTACACTTTATCCAACAATGGCTAATAAAACTATACAAACAGACAAAATATGCTCAAATTTATCCTAGCCATCGAGACATCTTGTGACGAAACTGCTGCGGCGGTGGTTTCATATAATTCAAAGTGGATCACCCCTCTTAGCAATGTGGTTTCAAGTCAAATTAAGCTACACGCCATAACCCAAGGGGTAGTACCGGAGGTCGCAGCCAGAGCTCACTTAAAGAAAATTAACCCAGTTGTTTCCAAAGCATTAAGGGAGGCCGGTAAAACACTAGACCAGATTGACCACATCGCAGTCACTGTTGGCCCAGGACTGATAACTTCTTTACTCGTAGGGTCAGAATACGCTAAGGCTTTAAGTTTTGCTTCAGGGAAAACAATCATCCCCACCAATCACATGGACGGACATTTGTATTCCTCATTCCTTGCCGATCCTAAGTTAAAAACTCCGAGTATGAATTTAATCGTTTCAGGCGGGCATACTTACTTAGTTTTAATAAAGAAGAATGGTAAAACAGAAGTTATCGGGACAACCATAGATGACGCGGTTGGCGAAGCATTTGATAAAGTTGCTAGGATGTTAAAACTCCCCTACCCCGGAGGACCCGAAATATCAAAGTACGCTTTGAAAGGCAGAAAAGACTATGATTTTCCCAGACCTATGTTAAATAGCCGTGACTTTGATTTCAGTTTCGCCGGACTAAAGACTGCGGTCCTTTATAAAATTCGGGACGAGAAAATTAATATCGATGAAAGACAAAATAAAGCTGACTTGGCTTTTAGTTTTCAAAATGCAGCGGTCGATGTTTTAGTGAAAAAAACAGTTCGAGCCGCTATTAAACACAAAGTTAAATCTATCACTTTATCTGGGGGTGTCGCCGCAAATAAATCTCTACGTGCATCACTTACCCAAACAGCAAAAAAACATAAACTAAAAGTTTATGTTCCCGCTTTCAATCTTTGTACCGATAATGCATTAATGATTGCGCATGCAGCTGCAATCAAAGCCCAGCGCAATTTCAAACCGGTGAAATACGGCAGAGTTAAAGTTGACCCTGGACTGAGCTTTTAAGATTTTTTGCTTCTTTTATATCTTTTCAATGGAGTTCCTGAAGGCTCTGGCTTTTTCTTACTGACCTTCTGTATCGCCGCCCATTCAGCAGAACTTCCTTTTGGCACTATAACTTCCACTTCGTCCCCGGGCTCAGCATTAAAGTACATTAAAGTTGCTGGAGAAACTTTGTACGCGTCACCATCAGCAATTACTCTTATCTCACCATTATCCTGCTCCCCCAGTATCCCACGCTTTTTCTGTCTTTGCACGGGACCAACTTGTTTATAGACATAGCCACCATCTTCCTTAACCGCGAGCCGCAACTTGTCACCCTGAACCATTTTGGACTTCGAAGCGTAGTTGGCAGGCACCTCATAGACGCTGCCATCGGAACTAATCATATTCTGCCCGTCAAAAAATCCTTCTAAGACTTTCTCGCTGGATCGAGACGGCTTTTTAGCAATTGCAGTTCCATATAGTGCGTGCCTCAAGTTCTTTAAGATCTTCTCCTCTTCGTGGCTCAAATCACGATGCTGAGCCGCTTTTTCCAACATTTCGATACTTTCCAAGGCGGCTGCTTTCAAACCCACTTTACGGGTTCTCGCGAATAGCAAAGGTAGGTAAGCAGAAGCCTTTCTCCAGAGATGA
>JBKJSV010000077.1:0-7049 GCA_046595755.1 Candidatus Doudnaibacteriota bacterium
ATGGAGAAGTTATCCAGTAATTTATTGGTCCCCCCGGAGTAGTTTTGCGCTGCTACTTTAAATTTCTCGGCGAGTAATTTAAAGTTACCTTCATAAAACGATTTCAAGGAAGATGAATTTTGAAGAAGCAAAGCTGCCGGCCCCTCAATATGCTTAAGGAGCTCCAATATCTTCGAGCTGTCGTAAATTTCTTTTGGGATAATAACTTCGAACTTCTTTCTAAGTTCTTGCTGACCGACTCCTCTAATTGAGTATCCTTGTAGGTTTAATCGGTTCATAAAATAATTTATCAAAGCTTCCGAGCCCAAAGAAGCGGTAAATAAATTCTTTTTAAAAGGTTTAAGTTTTTTATCTGCAATTTTTTCTAAACTTAAAGGGCTAATTGCAAATTGTAAACGTCCCTCGCTAATTTCAATCCATTTTATTTGTGTCGAATCCTGTTCAAAAAAAGTTACCAAGCTCATGATGTTCTCATTTAATCTATCAGACTGTAGGCCCTCGTTAGCTTTTTCCATTTTTTTCTGAAAACTTAGCGCAGCCTCTTTAATCCGGTTATAATTTTCTGTCTCTTGTATAGAGTCGGATACTAAGAGTTGACTTACACTAGAGTCAATTTTTTTCCAATACATACTTGCGAGTCCAAAAAATAAATCGACTTGGGAAAGCGCATCCAGGACTAAGGCTTGATGTTCTTTTTTCCCATTTTTGGTAATTGGGTCATAGATTTGTTTAATGGAATAAATAAAATCATTCCAAGAAACCTTTCTGCTGGATATTTCGGTCAGAGCTTTTTCAAAACTATTTAAATCTAAAATTATTAACTTTCTTTCGGGGTAGGTCTGTGATAGATCAAAATTCACAAAATCCGTGTAATCTACGGCGACCACCTTTTCTTTTTTACTGTATTCCCAAGCTTGCTCTTTTTTATCATAACAGCTTACTAGGCCTCGAAACTGGTTACCAAAAAAAGAAAAGTTAAGCTCGGCAAGAATTTTCGACTGCCAATTAGTATGCTTCCAGACTAAAATTTTTCCAAAGAAAAATCTTTGTTCCAAAGTTTGATCGCCCTGAATATTTTTTTCAAAAAGTTCAAAGTCGAAAACTTCCTTGTTTTCGAAGATTGGGTAAGCAAGATTTTGTTTCCATAGTTGATAAACAATTTGCTTACTGGAAACAACTAATAACACTTTTTCTTTACCTTTTTGTAATTCTCCAAATATATAACTATAGTAGTCAAAACCCAAGGGAAAAGTGATGATTGTAGAGTTTTCTTTAATGGCAGAATTAATCTCCTTACTGGAAGCCACCTCTATACTCTTACGCTTATCCGCAATTTCTTCTGCCGGGAATTCAGTACTTAAAATTTCGTTCACATAGGGGAATTCTTGGCTTGGAAAAAGTGCCTGTAACTTTAACTTCAACTCGCTCGGAAAAGTAGAATAGAATTTCAAAAGTTTTTCTGCAACAATTAACGCGGCCTTAGCGTCTGCCAAAGCTCGATGCGCGTCCTTGTGTGACACTTGTAGAAGGCTCATTAAAGCTTCCAAGTTATAAGACGGGTTAGTCGGCAAAATCATTTGTGCCAAATCCAGTGTGTCGATTTTATTTCCAGAAAATTTTATCCCAAAACCTTCTAGAAATTTTATGTCAAAAATTATGTTATGCCCTACAATAACACAACCGTCTACTAGCTCTTGGATCTCTTGGTGCTTATCTTTAAACAACGGCGAGCTTTCCAACTCTTCGTTGGTGATTCCAGTTAACGCCAAGATTCGAGCCGAAACTTCCCTTGAAGGTTTAAATGTAGACTGCCATTCTTTTATTACTTTGAACTCTTGTTTCTCCACTTCAAAAAAAACCATACCAAGTTCTAAAATCTCTCCATTAGTAGGATCGAAGTCAGAAGTTTCGATGTCTAAGCTGCAATATAAAGTTTTGGGTTTTTTTAAACTTTTCATAGAAAAAACAAAAAGGGCGATTGCCCTTGGTGTTATTGTAACAAATTTACGAACTTCTTTTCAAGTTATTCTTCTTCGGTATCTGCCACCGGCAACTCTCCGGCTTCAAATTTTTGGCGAACTTGAGCATCTACTTTTGAAAGAATTTCTTCATTGCCTTTTAGAAAGGCCTTGGCATTCTCTCTGCCCACCCCGAGTTTATTTTCTTCAAAGGTATAAGAATTGCCACTCTTGGTTATTACTCCGTAAGCAACTCCGGTGTCTAACAAATCCCCGGCTCTAGAAATACCTTCATTGTACATGATATCAAACTCTGCAGTTTTGAAAGGCGCTGCAACTTTATTCTTGACCACTTTTACCTTTACGCGAGATCCGATTATTTTCTCCCCAGATTTTATTTGGGCAGCCTTACGAACTTCCAAGCGTAGTGACGCATAAAACTTTAGGGCATTACCACCGGTGGTAGTTTCAGGATTTCCAAACATTACCCCAATCTTCATTCGAATCTGGTTAATAAAAATAACTGTGGAACGTGATTTAGAGATAATGGCGGTCAATTTACGTAATGCTTGTGACATTAGTCTTGCTTGCAAACCCATGTGACTGTCCCCCATTTCTCCTTCTATTTCCGCACGGGGAGTCAAGGCAGCAACCGAATCCACAACAATCACATCTACGGCATTACTTCGAACCAATGTTTCAACGATATCCAAAGCTTGTTCGCCCGTGTCCGGTTGAGAAATTAACAATTCGTTAAGTTTCACACCTATTTTTGAAGCATATTCCGGATCCATCGCGTGCTCAGCATCCACAAAGGCGGCAACACCACCTCTTTTTTGCACTTCAGCTACAGCATGCATAGCAAGAGTGGTTTTTCCTGAGGACTCTGGGCCATAAATTTCTATAATTCTCCCCTTAGGTATACCACCGATACCCAAGGCTAAATCTAAAGATATGGAGCCCGTCGGACTACTTTCTATTTTCATACCTGAGTTTTCTTCCAAGGTCATTATTGACCCTTCGCCAAATTTTTCACGTATTTGAGAAAGAGCCGCCGCAACTGCTTTGTTCCGTCCTTCACTTCCTTGGGCTGTTTTTTTCTGCATTTTTGCCATATTTGTAAGATTACTTTTCTTTAGTATACACTAGCATCCGATGATTAAAAAATCTTTAATCTTTGACAAAGACCCCCAATTGCCACTATCCTGAACTCTGTCCCGACCAATCGGAGGAAAGATGCAGACCGTACGCGTGAACATGGGGCCTCAGAACGACAGCGCCATGAACGACCGGCTGGACTCGTTTCGTAGCGACCTGAGACACAAGGGGCTGACTCTGGGCGCACCAGATGGCAGGAGCATCGGAGAAATTCAGGTAACCAGCGACGAGCAAGCCCGGCAGGTCAGGGAGATAGCCAACAACAACCAGGTTGGTCTGCTCTCCTGAGCACGGAACACGGCAAAACAAAAGCACCCCGTCCTACCAGGCCGGGGTGCTTCGCTATTACATTACCTACTATTTACACTATCTGCTGTAAAAGGAATGTCACGGAGAACCTCTCCGTCCCGCCCCAATTTACCTAGGTCCTTACCGTTTAACTGAACAAAAGTACTTCCTGCATCTCCAGTGCTTAATATGATTTTATTTTTGGCTGTGTACACTTTACTACTCCCTGCTATAAATGTTTCGTCTTGAGCCGGCTCTCCATCCCGAATTATGCTTAACCAAGTAGAATTTGGGTCCACTGTGATTTTCAAAGTTAAAGGAGCCACAGCATCTGGCTTAGGTGGTTCTTTAAAATCCCCGATTACCAAAATTTGCTTTGTACTTTGTTTTCCAAAGCTGTTCTTTGCTACGAACGTTAGCACTTTTTCCCCAAGGCTTATACTAACCGGCTGTTTGAAATTACCTTCGCTATCTACAAAGATTTGCTGATCGTTCATCGTCAAAGTTACCCCAACCCCAGTCTTTCCTTGCACAATGACCGAGGAAGATTCAATACGAGCTCCATCTTCAGGTCCTGAAATTGTGATACTTGGCGGCTGATTTATCGCGTGAACTTGAAAAAATAAATAACCAATAATAAATATCACGAACATCGCTAGCGCGCCAAAAGTTATCGTCTTAGGGGTCACTTCAAATTTGGAATCTGTGTAGCTTTTATAAACAGGTGTTTTTTTATTAAGCTGCTCGTGTATACCCCGCTCTTTTTTATACTGAAATATTAAAAGCTCAGCGTCGGTTCTGTAAAGTTCAGCTAATTTTCTTAAAAAACCGTAGACGTAAACATCCGCTGGCAATCGATGATAGTATCCAGACTCTAAAAGCTCCAGAAACTTGGGGGATATATTTGTAATTTTGGCGACATGAATTAGATCATACGAAAAACTCTCCCGAGCCGATTTTAAATATTCGGGGAGAGTTTCCATATTAATCTTTTTACTTTCAAACGTTGGTATCATTTTCGATATACTCCTGATCATCCGCTACCGAAGCTATTTCACCACTAACATATACTTCTCGGGGCTTAGCTCCGTCCCCCGGTCCTATTATACCCCTATCCTCCAGAAGATCTAGCAACCTTGCTGCCCTAGCATAACCCACCCGAAGCCTTCTCTGAAGCAAAGAGGCAGAAGCCTTACCTGCTTCTCGGACAACCTTTTCTGCTTCTCGAAGCATGTCGTCTTCATCATCTCCTCCGCTACTGAAACCAGGTATCGACATCGGATTCTTAGGTCTCTCAAGGATCTCTTCATTATATATAACCGCTCCTGTTTGCTTCTTAAAATACTCAGCCACTCGATTTACTTCCTTTTCACTAACGAACGCTCCTTGAATACGTCTTGGTTTTTGGACATCCGCCGTGATAAATAGCATGTCTCCGTTTCCTAATAAGCAATCTGCTCCGGAGGAATCTAAAATAGTTCGACTGTCCACTTGAGAAGCAACCGCAAAAGCAATTCTAGAAGTAATATTGGCTTTAATTAAACCAGTAATGACTTCGACGGAGGGGCGCTGTGTTGCCAAAACTAAATGTATTCCCACGGCACGAGCCATCTGAGACAAGCGCACGATTGTCGCTTCAACGTCATTTTTTGCCACCGCCATTAAATCTGCTAACTCATCCACTATGATGATTATGTAAAACATCTTCAAACCACCGGCTGCGTTATAATCCGCAATATTTCTATTACCGGCTTCTGCTAAAACCTTATATCTTCGATCCATCTCTGCGACCGCCCATTTAAGAGCATTAACAGCTTTTTCATGATCAGTCACAACCGGCGTAAGTAAATGCGGTATGCCGTTATAAGGAGTCATCTCAACTCTCTTCGGGTCGATTACAATAAGTTTGACGTCCTGCGGTGTATTTTTGTATAGCAAAGAAATTAGAAATGCATTCAACATTACTGATTTACCTGAACCAGTGGAACCCGCGATCATTAAGTGAGGCATCCGTGCTAAGTCTCCTACCATTGGGTGCCCAGAAACATCACGCCCTAAAGCAAACGCCAACTTAGAAGGGTGCTTTGCAAAATTTTCGGTCTGCAAAACTTCTCGCAAACGAACAATCGCCGAGGTTTTATTTGGAATTTCTACTCCGACCAAAGCTTTACCAGGAATCGGCAACTCCATTCTAATAGATTGTGCCGACAGAGCTAAAGCTAAATCATTTTGTAAACCGGCTATTTGAGATAATTTTACGCCCTGCGCTGGACGCAATGTGTATTGGGTAACAGTAGGACCAACATTCACTTCACCCATTTCAACTTCAATTCCAAAATCTGCCAAAGTTTTTTGAATTATCGAAACGTTAACCTCTATGTTTCCACTATCAACACTGTTCTTTGCGTCCTCCAATAAATCAAACGGTGGCAGCTTCCAATCTTTTCTATCTTCGATTTCAATTTGAGCCAGATCAAACTTCTTTTCGTCCATTCCTTTGTTAACGGTCTGATCGAGAGGCTTCTCTTTTCTAACAATAGGCTCGATTGCTTTGTTTTGTTCTTGAACTTTCTCTGAAACAAAACCAGTCTTAGCCATTCCATTAATTTTTATAGGTCCCACATCTAAATTAACTCTGCCATCTTTCTGGAGCTTCTCCTCAGACTTACCAGGCATTAATGAAGAAAGAGAAATATCAAAAGTAATCAAAAGACCAGTGATCATTAAGAAGAATAAAATTATTATTGCTGCCCAAAATCCTGTTAGAGAAAAAAACGGGTAACCAAATAACGCGCCTAGGTAGCCGCCACCAATTTTCTCATTAACTAACTGCAGCGCACCGCTCCCGTCTTTCATGTAAAGGGCGTGCAGTAATCCTGCGAAAGAACCGACTAACAAAAATGCTCCAGTGTAAGTTCTAAAATAAAAATGCTGTACCTCTTCTTCCTTAATGGCTTGGCGATAAAGTGAGGCCGCAACCAGAGCGAAAACTACCGGTACAAAATATGCGATATAGCCAAACCCAAACCTCAATGCCTCATTAACGTACTGTCCCAAAATTCCAGCTTTATTGAATAAAGATAAAAAAGAGACAAAAAATAGGACCATGAAAAGCACAACCGCGAGTCCTTTTTTTGTCTCTGAGCTAAGATTTAAACTTGGTTTAGGAATGATATGTTCTCTTTGTTTTTTTTGTCTTGCCATAAAATTATTTTACCATAAAAAAAGACCCCGGCATATCGGGGTCGTTTTTACAAAAATTATCCACTAACTTTGATCTTCTTGGTTTTGGCTTTTGCAGCCTTCGGCAAGATCACTGTTAGTATACCGTCTTTCAAGTCAGCCTCTACATGTTCGCTATCGATATCGACGGGTAATATCACACTTCTCGAAAAACCGCCCCAATAACATTCCTGATAAAAATAATCTTCAGCGGCGATCTTTTCTGCTTTAACTCTCTCGCCCTTGATCGTAACCATATCATTTGCAATTGTGATGTCTAAATCTTCTGACTTCACGCCTGCAATAGTAGATTTAATAATGACGTTATCCTTAGTTTGATAAAGGTCAATATTCAAAGTTCCTTCGTAGTCGGCCATCCACTCTTCGTCAGTCTCACTTTTTGCTTCAACTACTGTTTCTTGC